>CABRZJ010000038.1:0-15353 GCA_902475425.1 uncultured Collinsella sp. | reverse complement strand
ATCATTTCGAACGCCCCGCCCCAAACTATCTACTGAAGTAAACTAGCAGTCGATAACGTGCAGGTCGTGCGGGGTCTTGGTGAAAGGCTCGTAGCCGTTCTCGGTGACCACGCCGTAATCCTCCAGGCGCACGCCGCCCACGCCGGGCAGGTAAACGCCGGGCTCCATGGTGACAACCGAGCCGATCTCGATGGTGTTCTTGCTGCGGTTGAAGTTGGGCAGCTCGTGGATGTCAATACCGACGCCGTGGCCCAGGCCATGATTGTAGTAATCGCCATAGCCGGCATCGCCGATGATCTTCTTGGAAAGCTTGAAGATGTCGTTGCCCTCGACGCCCGGATGGATGGCGGCGACGCACTCCTCGTGCGTGCGGCGCACGAGTGCGTACAGGTCGAGCTGCTCCTGGGTGGGCTCGCCCATCACGACAGTGCGCGTCATGTCGGAGCGGTAATCGCAATAGCCCGCGCCATAATCCATGAGAACGAAATCGCCCTTCTCGATCACGCGGTCGCTCGGCACGGCATGCGGGTTGGCGGTGTTGGGACCGCTCGCCACGATGGAGCCGAAGGCAAGGCTGTCTGCGCCGTTGGCGAACATAAAGTTCTCGAGCTCGTTACGAACCTGCTTCTCGGTCATGCCAGGCTTAATAAAGCCGAGCATGTGCTGGAAGGCGGCGTCGGTGATCGACTGTGCGTGGCGCATAAGCTCGATCTCCTCGGCATCCTTGATGGCGCGCATCTTGCGAATGTCGTCGTGCATCAGCGGCAGCATGCAGGCAACGGAGCGATCCTCCAGGCCGCGCTGAATACCCTGGTAGAAGTTAATCTGCATATCGTCCTCGACAGCACAGACACGGCACTTGTTAGCCGCAATCTTGCCGGCGACCCAGCCGGGGATGGTGCCCTCGTCCATGTCGAAGACCCAGGGGCTGCCGGCGGGCGTGTTCTCCTCAAAGCTGTTGAGGTAGCGCGAGTCGGTGTGGAACAGGCACTGGTCGGCCGTAATAAACGCAGCGTGCGGGAACTCGAAGGTGTAGTCGAAGACGCCCTTAACGCCCGTAAGCCAACGAAGGTTGGCCTCGTCGCGCACCACGATGGCGTCGTAGCCACGCTCGACCATAAGGGCACGGACACGCTCGATACGACCGGCAGGACCGGCAGCAAACTCAGACATGCAGATTCCTTTCTTGTTGTCTCTATATAGACGGGACGGGTCTCAACCGAACGACGGAATCGCATGCGATCCGCAACCGATTGGAAACCCGCCCCTCAACATGATACGAAAGACGATGGAAGTCAATAAATCTTAGAGAAGTTCTTTACGAGAAGCCAAGTAGGCGTGAGCATGGCGCTCAAGAACCTCATCCTCAACGTTCGTTAGGCGAATGGCGCCGAGTGCCGCGGGCAGCGGCAACATGCTGCGGTTCGAGCGGACAAACTGCTGCTTGCGGAACTCCTCGATATATGCGGCAGGCTCCAGATCGAAGGCAAGTTCCTCGATACCAAAGTCCTCCAAGCAGTCATCGACCTCAAAGACGTAATCGATATCGAAATCGCAGGCATCATGTGCTAGGCGTGCCTCAAAGCGAATGCCCTCGGACAACAGCTGGTAGGCAGGGGCCTGCGAAGCGGCATCGCCCAAGCAGGCGCGCAGGGTACGCTCCCCCGTCTTGCCAAAATCGAGCGCATGGCGAGCGCTCGGGTTCGTGGCCATCAGTACGTCCTTGCGGGCAGTCTGAGACCATTGAACGGCATTGACGAGCGCGACCTCCTCGCCCGCGAGAATCTCGGGGACGGTCTCAGTAAACTGATTCCAACGGGACTTACTGCTCGAAAGCATGGTGCCAACAAGTACCACATAGCCGAGCTTGAGGTCCTCGGGGTCCGCCTCGCGAACAAGGTCGAGGTCACACACGACCAAGCCCGGTTCGGGACGGAACGCGATAGCGGGAAGCGCATTCGCCGAGGAGGCGACGAGCGGCTTCATGGTCGTCGCGACCGTGAGCATGGCGTCGAAGGTCGTCGGCAGCAGCGCGCACTCGGTTCGGCCACACCACTGGTTGGCGCACCAGCTAACAACCGAGCAGGTTGCGGCATCGCCAACGGCGACAACCAGATCGTCGCAGGTAATGCCGTTGGCAGACAAGGCGCCAAAAATAGCATCGGCATCGGCCAGCGTGGCACCAGCAGGCGAAACCTCAAGGGAGAACTGCGACACGGCAAAACCGGCGTCGACCAGCGCATGCTCGACGACCTCATCAAAACGTTCTGACGAGGCGGAGTTCCAAACCACCATCGCGCGCTTAGGCTTGCCCACAGCCGAGGCAAACATACGCGACAGCTCATCGAACGCGCCCAATCCGACACGGACATCGACGCTGCGGTTTTGGAAATTGATCAGTTGGCGGCGAATCATAGCAGTCCACGCTCCAAAAGCATCTCGGCACAAAGGTAGGAAACGTCCTCGAAGGACTTGTTGCGAATATCAAGGGTAATATCGGCGGCCTGGCGATACAGCGGACGGCGATGCTCAAACAAGCGCGCGGCATGCTCGGGCGAGCGGAAATCGGGGCGCGTGTCGGACCGACGAATCTGGCGAATCGAATCCTCAAAGTCGCCCTCGAGGTACACGCACGTACCCATTTCGTGCATCAGCTCAATATTCACCGGCGTCTCGACGATACCGCCACCGCACGAAACCAACAGACTGCGCTCGCTTTGGAGCGAACGGAGCGCCGAGGTCTCGAGCTCGCGAAAACGATCCTCACCCTCGGTCTCAAAAATCTCGGTTACCGACTTGCCGCAACGGCGGACGACCAGTCGGTCGGTATCGATAAAACGCCGCTTGAACATAGTGCCGACGTTGCGCGCGAGCGTCGATTTGCCCGCGCCCAAAAAGCCGATAAAGAAGATATGGTCGCAGCCGTGTTTGGTGTGCTGGGACATGACGAGACCTATTCCTCGCAGGGAAGGTCGCGCAGGGCCCGGCGCTCAAAGATACGGAAGATCTGCGTATACCACAGGTCCTGCGTGGCCTGCGGCTTTACCAGGATGGTATCGACGCCGGCGAAGTTGCCGCTCCACACGTCCGTGTAGAGCTGATCACCGATCAGCACCGCCTCGTCGGCCGTGGCGCCGAGGCGCTTAAGACCCGCCTTGAGGGCAAACGGTGCCGGCTTCATGGCGTGGCTGATGGCCTCGAGTCCCAGCTCGCGTGCTGATGCCATGACCTGGTCGCGATGCCAGTTGTTGGACACCATGCACAGCTTAAAGCCTTTGGCGCGGGCGGCATCGAGCCAAGCGGAAACCGCGGCGGGAACCTGCTCGGTGTCGCGCGGCACCAGGGTGTTATCGCGATCGAGCAGAATGGCGCGTTTGCCGTCGGCCCACAGGGTATTAAGGTCGATGCGATCGACCGAGGCAACGTAACGTTTGGGGCTAAAAATCCTCATGCTAATTCCAAGACTGTTGATGCTCTTCGTAGGTTTGCGAGAAGTACTCCTCGTCCTGCGTAATGTAGAAATACAGGTCATCGGAGTCGGTCGGCTCAAGCGTGGCCTTGAGTGCCTCGAGCGACGGAGAGCAGATGGGCGTGGGTGGCAGACCCTCATGCTTATAGGTGTTATACGGACTATCGCTCTGCAGGTCGTCGGCGGTAACCTCGCCACCGGTGACATACATCATAGTCGCATCGCTATTGAGATAGCGCAGACCGTCGAGCTTGCCGGCAAGGCGGTTGTAGAAAACCGAGGCCACATGCGCACGTTGATCGGCGTTGAGGCCCTCGCGCTCAACGATAGAGGCCAAGTTGACGATGTCGTAGTCGGACATCTCCACACCGTAGCGTTCCTTGATCTTGGCTTCGCAGCTCGCAAAGTCAAGCGACTTGTACTCGGTCTTAAACTGATCGAGCATAGCGCGAATCACGTCATCGGCCGTCGGCGAATCGCCCAGCGAATAGGTCTTGGGGAACAAGAAACCCTCGAGCGAATCGTTGGCGGCGCCCTTAAGGAAGCTATAGTCGTCCACGTAGCTGGAGGCCTTGGCCTGGTTGAGGAAGTCTTCCTTAGAGATGCTGTCGTAGGCCTGGGCCACACGGTCGGCGACTTGATCGACCGTCAGGCCCTCAGGGATAGTCAGCGTATTGGAGCCCGCGTTGGGGCCTTCCATGAGCTGCTGAACAACCTTGGTCGCATCCATGAGTGTGGTGAACGAATAATCACCAGGCTTGAGCGACATATCGGCGTTGAGCTTTTTCACCGCCGTATAGTAATCCTTGGGATTTTCTACGATATGGTTCTCGGAGAGAATCGAAGCGATGCTGTCACCCGAGGCACCATCGGGAATCGTGATAGTAACCTGCTGGCCTGCAACGACTTTCGCACCCTCACCGCCAAAGAAGCCCTTGACGGCTGGCACGACAAAGAAAACGATCGCGACAAGCGCAAGCACGGCAACAACGCCACCGATAATCATAGGCACCGGGGAGCTTTTCTTTTGAGCACCGCGACGAGCATGCGTGTTGTAGCTCGAGCGGGTCGCCGGAGCAACGCCATGCGAACCACGAGCGTGATGCGAATGCGATTGGGGGGCCTGCGTTCGCTGGGTAGGTGCCTGCTGCTTAAAGCGGGTGCCGCCTGCAGGCTGGGCCGTACGAGCAGTGGGCTGCTGAACCGCGTGAGAAGCCGAATGCTGAACCGAACGAGCAGAAGGCTGCTGACCCGTCCGTTGAACAGGTTGGGCCGAACGAGAGAAGGACTGCGCCGGGCGCGCGGCAGGCTGAGCTGCGCGCTGCGTCGGCTGTGCCGGACGCTGGCCAGGCTGGGCAGGGCGCGACGCCGGCTGCTGTGTACGATTCGGCTGGCGCGGATCGGAAGCACTAGGCATGCGAAACCTCCTCGTTTTTACGATCGAGCCACGTCTGCAAAAACAGGCTGGCGGCAATCATGTCGATCTTGCCCCTCATCTGCTTTTCGTTGAGTCCCTGCTCGCGCAGGATACGCTTGGCCTCTTGCGAGGACAGACGCTCGTCCTCAAACTCCAACGGAAGATCGAGCTCGTCGGCAATCTTTTGCGCCACAGCGGCAACGCGCACGGCCTGAGGGCCGGGCTCACCGGCCATGGTCAGGGGACGTCCGCTTACCAGGATGTCGGGCTCATAGTCCTCAACCAGGTAGCGGAACGTCTTGGCCATACCGGTGACCTCGGCAGCCGGAAGCACCTTGACAGGCATCGCCATCTTGCCATCACGGCTCGAGACGGCGATGCCAATCCTGGTCTCCCCTATGTCCAGCGCGAGCGCAACCACAGCGACTTCTTAGATTCTTAGGCGCCGAGCGCGGTCTTAGCGGCCGCGAGGGCATCGGCGATGCCGGCAGCATTCTTGCCACCGGCCTGGGCCATGTTGGGACGACCGCCACCGCGACCGTCGACCAGACCCGCGATCTGCTTGATCACGTTACCGGCGTGGAAACCGGCCTTGACGGCGTCATCGGAGCCGGCAGCGAGCAGGGCCGGAGTGCCCTTCTCAGTCACGCTGGCGACGACACAAGCGACAGGGCCGGCGACCTTCTGGTGCACGGTATCCCAAACGTTGCGCAGGTCAGCGGCCTCGAGACCCTGAAGCTCAGCAACAACAAGCTTGTAGCCATTCAGCTCGACAGCACCCTCGATGGCGCTGGAGATCGCATCGGAGGAGCCACCAGTGAGCGCCTTCTTGAGCTTGTTGGACGTCTCGCGCAGCTCGGCCTGCAGGTTCTCCACGCGGGCGGGAACCTCGTCGACGCGGCACTTGAGCGCAGCGGCGGCGGCGTCAACGAGCGCCAGGCGGTCGGCCATATAGTCGAGGGCACCCTTAGAGGTCACGGCCTCGATACGGCGGACATTGGAGCCCGTGGAGGACTCGGAAATGATCTTGAACAGGCCAATCTCGGCGGTATTGGCGGCATGAGTGCCACCACAGAGCTCGCGAGAGAACGGCTGGTCCTCGGCGCCCACGGAGACGACGCGGACAACATCGCCGTACTTCTCTCCAAACAGAGCGACAGCGCCGGCAGCCTTAGCCTCGTCAATGCCCATGACACGGGTCACAACCGGCTTGGAAGCGAAGATCTGCTGGTTGACCAGGTCCTCGACAGCCTTGAGCTGCTCGGAGGACAGGGCCTCGAAGTGCGTGAAGTCAAAGCGCAGGTGCTCGGGCGTCACCAGCGAACCGGCCTGGGAGACATGCTCGCCCAGGACCTGCTTAAGGGCGGCGTCGAGCAGGTGGGTGGCGGTGTGGTTGCGGCGCAGGAAACCACGGCGCTCGGCGTCGAGCGCGGCGGTCACGGTAGCACCGACGGTCAGCGTGCCCTCGGCAACGTGGGCGACGTGAGCATACAGGCCGTTGTGGTTCTTGGTATCGGAAACGGTCAGCGAAACGCCCTCGGCGGAAAGCTCGCCGGCGTCACCCTGCTGGCCGCCCATCTCGGCGTAGAACGGGGTGCGGTCGAGCACGACCTCGACGTTCTCGCCGGCGGCAGCGGACTCGACGGACTCGCCGTTGCGCACGATGGCGACAACCTTGGCGCCCTCGATCACATCGTTGTCATAGCCGTCGAACTCGGTCGCAGCGACCTTGTCGGAAAGCTCAACCCACACGTCGTTGAAGCTGCCCCAGGCGTCGCCCTTGGCATTGGCGCGGGCGCGGGCCTTCTGGTCCTCCATGCAGGCAGTGAAGCCGTCCATGTCGACGTCGTGGCCAGCGGTGCCGGCGATCTCGACGGTTAGGTCGATGGGAAAACCAAAGGTGTCGTGCAGCTTAAAGGCAACATCGCCCGGAAGCACAGCGCCCTCGGCAAGCGCTGCCAGTGCCTCATCCAGGTAGACGCGGCCGTTGTCGAGCGTCGTGGAGAAGCGCTCCTCCTCGGAGGCAACGATACCCTTGACGAGCGCGACGTTCTTGAGCAACTCGGGATAGGCCTCGCCCATCTGAGCGTTGACCTCGTCGATGAACTTGGTCAGGAAGGCACCCTCGATACCCAGCAGGCGACCGTGGAACACGGCACGGCGGAGCAGACGGCGAAGGACGTACTCGCGACCCTCGTTACCGGGGAGGATGCCGTCGGAAATCATAAAGTCGACGGCACGGGAGTGATCGGCGATGATGCGCAGCGAGCGGCTGACGCCGGAGTAGTCATCGGCGTCATAGGTCTTGCCGCTGATCTTCTCACCGAGCTTGATGAGGTGCTGCATCAGATCGCCGTCGTAGTTGGCGGTCTTATGCTGCATGATGGCGGCCATGCGCTCCAGGCCCATACCCGTATCGAGGTTGCGATGCGGCAGCTCCGGCATGGAGCCGTCCTCCTGGCGGTCGTACTGGGTAAAGACGAGGTTCCAGAACTCGAGGAAGCGGTCGCAGTCGCAGCCAGGCTTGCAGTCGGGGCTGCCGCAGCCGACCTCCTCGCCCATATCAAAGTAGATCTCAGAGCACGGACCGCAGGGGCCGGTGGGGCCAGCGGCCCAGAAGTTGTCGTCCTCGCCCAGGCGAGAGATGTGATCCTCGGCAACGCCCAGGGAGCGCCACACATCGTGGGTCTCGTCGTCCTCGGTAAAGACGGTGAAGTACAGGCGGTCGAGCGGCAGTTTGAACTCCTTGGTAATGAGCTCAAAGGCCCAAGCGCAGGCCTGCTGCTTGGAGACGCCGCCAAAGGAGAAGTCGCCGAGCATCTCGAAGAAGGACAGGTGACGGCCGTCCTCGCCGATGCAATCGATGTCGTTGGTGCGGACGCACTTCTGGCAGGAGATAGCGCCGATCTCCTTCATGGTCTTCTTGCCCTGGTAGTACTCCTTAAACTGGTTCATGCCGGCGTTGGCAAGCAGCAGCGAAGGATCGTCGGGGACGAGGGACGAAGAAGGATAGAGCTTAAGACCGCGCTCCTCAAAGAAGTTGAGGAACTTGGAGCGGATCTCGGCCGTAGTCATTGACGGGTAGTCAGCACTCATAGAGGGAATCTCCTCGGTTTCACATCGAAACAGTTCAAACGTAACGATATTACCATCCCGCCGCGCCTGTGCAAAAAAGAGGGTCGCCAAACAGCGACCCTCCAGCGAAAGTGCACGTTATTTAGTACTGCGCGATCCTTTGAAAAAGGACTGCTGTATAATTGCATATAAGATTCACCCGGAAGGAGCGATCGATGAAAAGCAAACGATTTGTCCTGAATGCACTTCTGGTTGTAGCACTTTTAGCGCTCTTAGCCTTCTCATGCTGGTACGCAAACCAACCATCATTTGGATACGTATTGTATACAGTAATGTCCGGCGATAAGGCTTATTACACTCTACGCGCAATTGACGTTCTCTTTTTCTATGTAGCCGGCCCCTTATCAATCGCTTTGGTCGCGTTTCTTGTCATTTACAACTTCAAGAAACGTTAATAGAACCTATTTAGAATCCGAATCGTCCATGGAGCCGTCGATGCCGGTTTTGGTTTCGTCGTTCATATTGAAATCGTCGTCTTTGGCGAAGGGATTCTTGAAAAAGCCCGTAGCATCGGGCTGAAGGCCCGAGAGCTTCATCCAGGGATTATCGAGCTCGGGTTTGGGCATGGCCTGGGCCTCGGGCGCGGTCTCGTTGCCGATGAGCTCGGACTCGTAGATGAAGGTGTCGTCGCCGAGCGCGTCGTAGGCGGCGACCGGGTTGCCATCGGCATCGCGGTACGGTGTGCCCTTAAACACGGCGCCGTCATAGGCCACAAGCTGGCGGCCGGTCTCATTCTCGAAGTAGTACACGAAGATACCCTTGAGGGCCGCACATAGCGGGATGGCAATAATCATGCCGATGGGGCCCATGAGTGCCGAGCCAATAACGAGCGCCGTGAGGCTCATGATGGGATGCACCTGCACCGAGCTCTGCATAACCTTAGGCGAAATCACGTTATCGGTGACGTTTTGCGCGACCATCGTCACGATGAGCGTCCATAACGCCAACATGGGACTGAACATGAAGCCGAGTACCGTGGCGATTGCTGCGCTCACCCAGGGACCGACGACCGGAACCAAATGCATGATGCCGGTAAAGATAGCCATGAGCGCCGCATACGGATGACCGATGATCAAAAAACCGATAAAGGCGAGGAAACCACCGCAGATGGACGTCACGACCATACCGCGCATGTAGCCGCCGACAGAGCGAGAAAGGATGGCGACCATAAAGCGGTACGAGGTCTCCTTCTCCTGACCGATGATGGTGCAAATCTCGTGATGCATGCGAGGGTAGTCGCAGGCCATCCAGTAGGCAAGCACCAGACCAAGGAAGATCACGAACAACTGCGAGGCCGTATTGGTGATGAGCGGGAACACACCGCGACCAAGCTCGGCAGCAATCTGAGACACATACTTCGATGCCACGGTAACCAGGGACGAAAGATTATCGTCCAAATACTCCTTGAGCGGCGTGTTGTTGAGCGTCTTGGCATGCGAGATCATCTCATTGAGATCGCCACCCGCAACACGAAGCTGCTCGGGCAGGCGGCTCAGGACTTCCATGATCTGACCAAAGAGAATCGGCGACAAGATGCAAACGACACCGACGAGCACGGCAACAACAACAATAAGCGCGATAAGCGAACCGATGCCGCGATTCACGCCATGGTGCTCGAGCCAGTTGGTGATCGGGGACATCACAAAAGCAATGATGGAGCCGACGGCAAGAAACTCAATAACCGGTGCCAGGATGCCCATAAGGTTAAAGATGACAGCAGCAATAACAATGCAGCCGACAACAGCCCAAATGCGCAGCGTCAGAATGCGGGTGTCGCGCAGCACGCGATCGGTTTGTTGGGGGTGCTCACTCATGAACGAATCATCACTCCGTCGGGGTCGATCTTGTCCTGAATCTTCTTAAGCGTGCGGCGCAGCAGACGCGAAACCTGTACCTGAGAAATACCCAGCTTCTTGGCGATCTCGATCTGGGTCATGCCCTTCACAAAGCGCAGCTCAATCACCTCGCGCTCGCGCGGCGAGAAATCACGGATGGCTTCCTCGATCACTAGGCGGTCATCGGTAAAGTCGAGCTCGTTGTCGTCGTCGGCGTAACGGTCGAGAATCGAGGGGGCATCGTCCGAATCGGACGCACCAGGAGCCTCGATGGGCACCGAGGTATAGGCCGAAGACGATTCCATGGCCTCCAGCACCTCATCGACCGTCACGTCCAAGTACTCAGCGATTTCCTCAACCTTAGGCGAGCGCTGTAGCTCGTTGGTGAGCTTATCGGTAGCCTGGTTGACCTTGGCCGAGAGCTCCTGCAAGCGACGGGGCACGCGCACGCTCCAGCCCTTGTCGCGGAAGTGACGCTTAATCTCGCCCAAGATGGTAGGCGTGGCAAACGTGGTGAACTCGAGTCCGCGCTCAGGGTCAAAGCGGTCGATAGCCTTGAGCAGGCCCAAATAACCAACCTGCATCAGGTCATCGAGCGGCTCGCCGCGGTTCTTAAACTTGTTGGCAAGAAACCTTACCAGGTTCATGTGGGACATGACGAGCTGCTCGCGTGCGTCCGGGTCACCGGTCTCTTTATAGCGACGAAACAGCTCGCGGGTTTTCTCCTTGTCCCAAGCGGTCTTACCGCTCCGGGAACGTTCGGTCATATTAGATATCCGCCTTGAGGTCGAGGGAAAGCGTCAGGGGCGCCGCAGTCTTTTCGTAGGAGTCGCACACGCTCGCCAAAATGAGCTCGGCATACACAGCGGCCTGGTCATCCTCGTCGACGGTGGCCTGGTCGCCAAAGTTAAAGGTCATGCCAACGTGAGATTCGTCGACATCGAATTTGATCGAGATGTCATCGGAATCAACAGCCGTGCAGCCGAAAATAAATGCTTCCTCGGCAGCCATACGAATGTCCTCGATGCGATCGACGGACATGGAGCAGAGCGCACCGACATTTGCCGCCGTCATGCGCACAAGGCGCGCCAGACGCGGGTCGCCGGCAACGGTCAGCGTAATGGGGCAAGTTGCTTCGCTACTCATCGCAGGACTCCTCAGAGGTCTCGGCGGGCGTGTAGGTGTAATACTGGGCTGCTTTAGCAGCAGGCTTCTGTGCATCATTGTCACCAGCAGCGACATCGTCCCCGGCTTCGCCAATCAGGACACGCTCGGTCGGCTGCTCGGCTTCTTCGGCAGCGGAAAGCTTGCACTCAGCGTCGGCCGCGGGAGCCTTCACCTTGTTAAAGAGTTTCTGCACGGCACCTGCCGCAGAATCAGTCACGCTCGACACAGCATTGCTGGCCTCGGCCATGCTACCGGTGACCTCAGAAATGTCGCGAACCACGGCTTCGACCTCTACGAGATTGGAGGTAAGGGCATCAACTGCCGTCTTGCTCGACTTAAGCAGCGGCTCCATCTGGGCAAGCGCCGGCGTAAGCTCATCGACAGCGCCATCGAGCTTTGCCACCACAGGCTGAGCCTCGGCGATGGTGTTGTTGAGGTCGTTAACGGTCTTATCGAGCGAGTCGACAACGGTGCGGGTCTTGCGCAGGGTAAGCGCGAGCTCAACGATGGCCCACACGCCGGCAACAGCGAGCAGCAGCAGGGCGATTTGAATGGGACTCATACAAGCCTCCCAAAGGAATCGATATACAGACGGTTTCCATGGTACCCCAAAGGGGACCGAACATGCCATGAGCAGCAACGTGGGACAAAATTATCAGCAGCTACTTCGGTGCATTCCCGCTGCGGTCGCGTTCACTTTGCTCTACGCGCCATTCTTCCCAACCGCGGCCGGCAGGCTGCCAAAATGCACCGCGTTCCAAGCCTTCGGGCAAATAGCGCTGATCGACCCAGCCTTCGGGATAATCGTGCGGATACTTATACACACCGTATTCATCGCTGCCCGGGCGATGGCGATCGCGCAGGTAGCTGGGCACCTCGCGAAGACCACTGCTGTGGATATCGGCTAGCGCCGCATCGATCGAGGCCTCGCACGCATTGGACTTGGGCGCCAAGCACACATAGAGCGCAGCTTGTGCAAGGTTAATGCGACATTCAGGATAGCCAATAACTTCAGCAGATTTAAAGGCAGCATGCGCCACCAAAAGCGCCTGCGGGTCGGCGTTGCCAACATCCTCAGAAGCGTGAATCATAATGCGGCGAGCGATAAACATAGGATCCTCCCCAGCATCGATCATGCGCGCGAGCCAATAGATCGTGGCATCGGGGTCGCTACCGCGCATAGACTTAATAAACGCACTGATGATGTCGTAGTGCATGTCGCCGTTTTTGTCATACGTAAAGCCGCGACGCGGGTTGGCGATCTTCACGTCATCCACGGTGATGGGATAGAGCTCCCCCGCCGCAGGCGCTGGCGTTCCCTCGGTATCGGGACGCGTGACGGCAATCTCGCTCGCAAGCTCAAGCGTCGTGAGCGCCGAGCGAGCGTCACCCGCTGCCAGCGTGCAAATGGTCTTGACCGTATCCTCATCGGCCGAGAACTTACCGTTCAAACCCTGCGGTGCCTCAAGCGCACGTTCAATAAGCGTGGCGATATCCTCATCCTTCAGATGCTCAAGCTCCACGACGCGACCACGTGAGAGCAGTGCCGAGTTGACCTCGAAGTACGGGTTCTCTGTCGTAGCGCCAATCATAATGACGGTACGGTTCTCAACTGCATGCAGCAAGGCATCCTGCTGCGACTTAGAGAAGCGGTGAATCTCATCGATGAATAGAATGGTGCGGCGGTCGTACGTATTCAGGCGCGTCTTGGCCTCATCAATCACACGACGCAGGTCCTTCACGGTACCCGTGACGGCGCTGACCTCGACAAACTCGCTCTTGGTATGGTTGGCGATAATGTGGGCCAGCGTCGTCTTGCCCGTACCGGCAGGCCCGTACAGAATCACGCTCGAAAGCACGTCGTGCTCGATCGCGGCACGCAGCCATGAACCCTTACCGACGGCCTTTTGCTGGCCCACGTACTCGTCGAGCGAATTGGGGCGCATGCGCACCGCAAGCGGCGCATTCTGAAAGGAACGCTCGCGCGTCGAAGCAGAAAAAAGGTCGTCCATAGCCATCCCGTGTATTAATCAAATACGTTTTCCACTAACAGTATACCGAATTAATACGAACTATCGTTCGTTAATATAGGTACGATGCGGAAACTTTAGACCCGGGAACAGCTTGCTCGTCAGTTCGCAGAAATAACCGTCCGTCATGCTCGCGATATAATCCACCACGGCTTGATCCTTGTCGTCCTGCCAGGCATAGGCGCGATCGTAGTAGGAAAACTGCTGCTCGATGCGAGAAATGTGGTGTTTAAAGATATACGAGGACTCGTCACCTTCGTTTATATCCTGCAGGCAACGGTCGTAAAGCTTTTCGAAGGCTTCGCGCAGCTCCGCCTCGGAGTCGCCTTCGATACCGCCCTTGCTATAGATCTTCTCGTAGTTCTCGCGCTTGGCCCGGCGGATCTCCTCAAACAGGTCCTCGCTCATCTCGATGCGCGGCTTACCATAGCTATGCTCCACGATATCGATGGAAGCGTGCGTGAGGATCCAACTGTTGTAGGCACCGCCAAGGTCATCGTCAAAGGCGTCGGGTGACAGCAGGCCCGCTGCAATGGCGTCTTGGCGATCGCGCCCCACGTAGGCAAGGATATCCGAGATGCGGACCACGCAGCCTTCGAGCGTCATGGGACGCAGGTGCTCAATTGCGCCGTAACCCGCGGCAATGCAATCCTCAACCGTCTGGTCAAACTGGTCAAAGGAGCTCATGTCCGAGAGCTCAAACACACGTTGCTCGTACTCGCCGTTATGGCATAGCACGCCGTCGAGCGTCTGGAGCGACACGTTGCGGCCGTACAGTGCGTCGAGCACGCGGACCGACTGCACGTTATGGAAAAAATAACGCCCCGTACGCTCATGATAGATATCGTTGAGGAAGCGCTCGCCGGCATGGCCGAAAGGCGTGTGTCCCAAGTCGTGACCCAGGCCAATCGCCTCGATCAGATCGCAATTGAGCCCCAGGGCGCGACCGATATCGCGCGCAATGCGGGAGACGAGCTGCACGTGCAAACCGCGGCGTGACAGATCGTCATTGCTACGGAAGCTAAAGACCTGCGTTTTGCCTGCATAACGGGTGTACGCCGGAAGATGAAGTATCTTTTCAGTATCGCGCATAAACGCCGGACGCATAAGCGTGCCTTTGTCGGCGGCGCGATCAATACGACGAATGACCTGATCGTCGTTGCAACGATACGGGTTGACATAGCCCGAAGCACGATCGGCGGCAATGCGCTCGACAAGCTCGGGCGACAACGCCGAGGGAATACGGTCCATGCGCGCCTTAATGACGGCCGTTTCTTGATTAGTTGCCATGGCATGCTCCTTAAGAAGGATGCGCAATCGGTTACAAAGTGCAGCCCACGACCTCGATTATGGCAAAAATCGGCACCAAAAACGGGAGCAATGGCAGGGAGCGTGATTTTGTGAAGAGGCAGGAGAGGGCCAGGGCCAGGAGTGCGACGGCAAATGCCACGATGCCACCCATAGGGTCGAGCGTGCAAAGCGCGAAGAGCGCCTTGGCATCCCCCATGCCGATGCCCGGGATTTGGCGAAGACGACGCCAGAGGGACTCAGTCAGCACGAGAGCAAGATACACAATGACGGCAAGACCCGCGTGGTCAAGCGCAGTGTTCAAACCGAGGTCGAGCCAAACACCCGCCAACGCCGCCACGGCACATGCGCCGGCAAGCCCATTGGGAAACCGTCGCTCTCGGGCATCAATTGCCACGCCGGCAAAGATGCAAATCCAAAACGGGATATAGACCATCGGACGCCTCCTCGAGCTGCATCGCAAAAGCAAAAACCACCACAAAGGTGCCTGTCCCCTTTGCGGTGGTTTTGGTGGTGGTTATTTGGCACCTTGCATGACCTCGTCGAGGGTGACGTTTACGGCATGCTGGGTAGGAACCCAGTCGACCTTCAGGAACAGCGCGGCCACCGTGATAGGGATATAGCTGAACATAAAGATCGGGAAGGTAAACAGGTTAGTCACCAGACGCCACTTTTGCGCGCAGTGAATATGCTTGTACTCAAAGATAGTCGTGAGCAGCGCCAGGATAAAGAAGGTCTGGTACATCATGGCGAAGGTCATAATGAGCGACGCGGCACAGGCCTGCATCTCGACTTCGGTAGCCAAAAAGCCGTGCGAGAGTCCACCCACGATCAGGAACGTCGCATTGGCGAGCATCGAGATGAGCGACAGCAGCATACCCGGGGCGATCGTCATGAACATGTCGTAGGCGGCAAAGCGATGGTAGCGGAAGGTCGACTTGATCAGGTGCTTACCGTAAGTAAAGAACACCTGGTAGAAGCCCTTGGTCCAA
>CABRZJ010000037.1:0-15432 GCA_902475425.1 uncultured Collinsella sp. | reverse complement strand
ACCTTGTCTCAAATGCGACCCGCTCGCTGTCCGTTCTCTACCTGCGGCGTCGTCTTGCTCCGAATGCGGCTCGCTCGCTGTCGTTGCCGAAACATCGGCGTTGCCGGACTAGTCATTGGGGACGTTCATAAATGACTACTCAGGAATGAGCGTGGATAATCTCCCGTTTTTGGCCTGTGTGCAGGCTCAAAGTGGGAGATTATCCACGCTCGCTTTAATTTGCCTGGGTTGCGATGCCTATCTAATCGGCTCGGCGTCTTCCCTGAGAATCGAAAGATACTCTTCATACCCGTACTGCCGGTATCTCTGTCTTGACTCGTCGAGCGGACGGAGGATACCCAATTCTTCAAATGATTTGACGAGCGAGCTCGCGGTACTCCTGCCGATATCGAGTTGGGCAGCGATGAATGCAGTGTCGACGATGGGGTGCTCTTCAAGAATGCCCAACAGCCTTTGCCCGTTTGCAGCAGTCCTTCCGAGATTTTCGGTAATGGTTGCTGTGGAACGGTTATGGAGGTCAACAAGGTTTTTTAAAGACCCTACCGAGTCCTTCGCACTTTCGAGAAGACTGTTGCAGAAAAACTCTATCCATTCCTCGTAAGTGCCTCTCTCCCTTACGGATGTGAGTTGCCGGTAGTACTCGCTTCGATTTTTCTTGAACTGGAACGATGGATAGAACAAGCAAGAATGAAGAACGCCATCATTGATGAGCATAAGTGTAATGAGAAGCCTGCCCAGGCGACCGTTTCCGTCTAGGAATGGATGGGCAGTTTCAAATTGGTAATGGACGAGCGCCGCCCGCACAATCGGATCCATTTCGACTTGAGGCTCATTGATAAAGCGTTCGAGGTCCTGGAGCGTGTTACTCAAATCTTCAATGTTTGGAGGGACAAACGATGCAGTTGCAATGGTGCAGCCTGAGGGGCCAATCCAGTTTTGTGAGGAGCGCAGCTCGCCTGGATTCTTCTCCGTTCCGCGCACTCCGTCCAGCAGGACCGCATGAACTTGCCTAAGAAGTCTCGTGCACAAGGGCATCTTTTTGAGCAGTTCTACGCCGCGGTCGACAGCACGGACGTAATTCACGACGTCTGCGACATCTTTATGATGGAGTTGTGTTTGCGATGGACTAAGTAGGTCGTCAAACGTGCACTGGGTTCCCTCAATTTGCGAAGAAAGGAGTGCTTCTTTGCGCACGTACATTGCCAGATACATGTCGGCGTTGGGAACAAAGTAGAGCATGCCTTCAAGCTCTCCAAGCTTTCGTGAGCATGCGGAAAGCGTGCGATAGGTTTCCTCGGTGAGGTTTAGCTGCCTCAATGATTGCAAGGGCGTTGGAAAAAACGAATAGTAAGCCAATTTCCCCGATAGATTATTGCGGAGCGTTCCCTGGCCGTTCTCCTCGATTTGCATCGCGCCCTCCATATCTTTAGTGCCGGAAACTCGTTATTAGGCCAATCATATCAATTCTAATAACGAGTTTAAGGATTAAATAGTTATTAGAATTGATGTAAACAATCTAATGATGAGAAGTCGTTATTACTTGACCATGGAGCTCGGCTTGGTACAAGGGGGGTTATCCAAAATGAGAGCGGATAATCTCCCGTTTTTGGCTCGGTGACGGCCTCAAAGTGGGAGATTATCCACGCTCGTTAGTTAAGCGTCCGAAAATCCACACTCGCCAAACCTACCAAAAAGGGACGGTTTTATTTTGGCACGTTTCGGTCGGTATCAGGAGGTGCCAGGGGCGGGGTGGCGGCGGGGTGCCGCTGCGAAAAGAAGTATCGGGTTTGGTGCGCCCGCTTCTGCCCGTCCCGTGCGCAGGCGATACTCGGCTTATCGACCCGCGATGCAAAGGAGATACTCATTCCACGAGCGCTGCCGGGAAGGGCTCGCGATTCGAGTCCCCACCTTAGCATTTGAACCATTTGGCACTATAATTACCGTAGGCATGCGCACAACGTTGCGCTTAATCAAGAGGAGAAAACGTATGGGTCTGTTTGACATGTTCAAGAAGAAGGCTGAGCCCGCGGCTGCCGCTGCTCCGGCCTCCATCTCTGCTTCTGCTGGCGCCGACGTGCTGTGCTCGCCCGTCAAGGGCAAGGTCATCAAGATGGCCGACGTGCCCGATCCCGTCTTTGGTGGCGAGGTTCTGGGCAAGGGTTGTGCCGTGTGGCCCGAGGACGATCTGGTCTACGCTCCCTGCGACGGTAAGGTGACCGTCACCATGGGTCACGCCGTGGGTCTGCAGTCCGATAGCGGCATCGAGGTTCTGGTGCACGTTGGCGTCGATACCGTCAACATGAACGGTGACGGCTTCGAGGGCTTCGTCAAGGCCGACGACGTTGTGAAGGCCGGCCAGCCCATACTTAAGATCGACCGCGCCAAGATTGCTGCCGCCGGTTACAAGGACTGCGTCGTCGTGGCCGTGTCCAACACCGCCGAGTTTGCCGATGTCGAACTCGCCGTCGAGGCCGACTCCGCTGTCGCCGCCGGTGACGCCATCGTTAAGGTCGTCCGCAAGTAAACTGCGGCATCCAAAGGATGTGCAAGGGTGGTCGGGTTTTCCGGCCACCTTTTTTATTGCACCGCGGGAAAGCGTTTTATTGCACGTTGGGCGGGCTTGCAAACCGTTCGGACGCTAAAACGAACCGACCGCGTCTTCGCGTTGCCGAGGGTGTTCATAAGTGGATAGTATGGGCTTACTTATTACAACGTGTGCCGCGTCCGGGAAGCGCGGTGCCGCTCATTGGGAGGAACAACATGAAAAAGAAGCTGCTGCTTGCGCCCCTCATGGCCGTCTTGGTTGCATGCGTGGTCGTGCTTTCCGGCTGTGGAGGTCCTTCGGTTGAGGAGCTCATCACCGAGGATCTTACGACGCAGTTTGACGAGGTCAAGAACGGTGGCGACGACTTCCTTTCTGGTCTGGAGGAGGCTTCGGGCGACGAGTTCGAGCAGCTGGGTATCGATCCCAAGGAGTATGCCAAGACCTATCTCGAGGGCTTTGACTACAAGATCGGCGACGTGACGGTCGACGAGGACAAGGGTGTCGCGACCGCCGAGGTCTCCATCACCTGCAAGTCCATGAATAAGATTGTCGAGGACTTTTCCACCCAGTATCAGGAGAAGGTCGCCGCGCTTGATACGGTTCCTTCCGATGACGAGCTGTATAAGATGGCCGGTCAGGTTATGGTCGATGTGACCAAGGCCACCGAGCCCAGGAAGACTACGGTTATCTTCAAGTACACCTGCAACGACGACGGCGAGTGGTCTGCCGACGACTCCGTCAACTCCGAGATGATGGATGCAATGCTGAGCTAGTTCGTTGCGGCGTTTTACCAAACGCCGCAACTGCTCGACGCTGCAAGCCCGCCAGAGCGGCAATCTGCCTTTCAACTTCGGCGGCATGACCAAAAGGTCAATGCCGCCTCGTTTCAAGGCACCTTGCTCGCTCTGGCGGGCTTTCGCTGTCGTTGCCAAAACAACGTCGTTCCCTTGGTTGGCTTAAAGTGGCACTTTTACCTGCGACGTTGCCATCGCTGAAGTAGTCATTGGGAAGGCGGCAGCTGGGGACGTTCCTTTTCTGCCGGTAGTTGGGGACACTCCTTGTGCCAGCGTTGCATCGAGTGCTTGGGAAGATGCGACCCGGTTTTTGGCCGAATAGTGGGTCGCATTTTCCGGATGGGGTGGGTTGCGGAAAGTGCGACCCGGAATAGTGCTCTGAAACGGGATGCGGTTTCCCTGATGAGTCTCAAACGGAAAGCGCATCCCATTCCGGAGCTCCAAAACGGGATGCGCTTTCCGCGCGGAAGAATTGTCGCAGCTGCGTTAAGCAGTGTCGCTCGTTACTCGCCCAGAATCAGCGCCGCGAGCTCTGCCTGGGTGTCCACCACGTAGTCGGCGCCGGCGGCTTCCAGCTCTGCGCGGCCGCGGAAGCCCCAGCTGACGCCCGCGCTCTTAAGGCCGGCGTTGTGGCCGGTCAGGATATCGACATTGGAATCGCCCACATAGAGCGTGGTTGCCGGATTGGCACCCAGCTCTTCCATCACATGCAGCGTAACAGGCGCCTCGGGCTTGGGCGGAAACGCATCGACACGGCCCTGTACCAGCGCAAAGCGCTCGGAACCAAAATACTTCTCAATAAGCGGAGCCGCTGAGACGTGGTCCTTGTTGGTGAGCACGGCAAGCTGCACGCCCGCCGCGTGCAGGCGGTCGAGCATCTCGGTCGTGCCGGCATAGGGAGCGGTGTGGTCCTCCTTGTGCTCGCCGTAGTAAGCCCTAAACTCGGCAAGCGTCTGCTCAAACATGCGGCCGTCGCCCGCATACTCGGCAGGCATAAAGCGTTCGACCAGCTTGAGCATGCCGTTTCCCACCTTGTAGCGGTACTCGTCTACGGCAAACGTGGGCCAGCCGTGCATCTCGCAGGTATGGTTGCCGGCGGCCGCCAGGTCCTCGAGCGTGTTAAGGATGGTGCCGTCCAGGTCAAAGATCACATGAGAAAAAGCTGCTGCCATGAAAGCTCCCGTCATTGGGTTTCAAAACGCACCCCATAATACTGGGCTTCCGCGTTGGGCGTGCTTGGAATCTGAACATCTCCAGGGATATCAGGTCACATCGCGCCGACCGTGCGGTTCCACCCTAGCAAATCCTCGGCAGCTGCTCTCCCACGAGCATGTCGAGGATGCGGGTCGAGCCCCAGCCGGTGCGCACGCGCACGGCGGGATGGGCGCCCTCGGCAAGTGGCAGCACGCGACCGATGATGGCGGCATTCTCGCCGTAGCGGGCGGCGCGCATGGCGCTCAGCGCGGCATCGGCTTGCTCGGCCGGCACGACGGCAACCATCTTGCCCTCGTTTGCCACCTGCAGCACATCGTAGCCGAGCATCTCGCAGGCGGCCTGCACGTCGGGACGCACGGGCACGGCATCCTCGTCGACCTCCATGGCAACATTGCTGGCCTGGGCAAACTCGTTGAGCGTCGAGGCCAGGCCACCGCGCGTGGGGTCGCGGAAGCAGCGTGTGTCGGGTGCTGCGGCCAGAACGTCGGCAATCAGGTGGTTGAGCGGTGCGGCATCGCTTTCGATCGTGCTCGAAAACGCCAAGCCCTCGCGTTGGCTCATGATGGCGATACCGTGGTCGCCCAGCGTACCCGATACCAGAATGACATCGCCAGGCTGGCAGTTTGCGCCACTGAGCGTTACGCCCACGGGCACTTCGCCCACGCCGGCGGTATTGATGTAGACGCCGTCGGCCCCGCCGCGCTCAACCACTTTGGTGTCGCCGGTGATGATCGCCACGCCCGCCTCGCGCGCCGTCTCGGCCATGGTCTGCACAATCTGACGCAGCTTGTCCATGGGATAACCCTCTTCGAGGATAAAGCCGCACGACAGGTAGCGCACATTGGCACCCGAGGTCGCGACATCGTTGACGGTTCCGCACACGGCGAGTCGGCCGATATTGCCACCGGGGAAGAACTGCGGCGAGACTACAAAGCTGTCGGTCGACATGGCGATGCGCCCGCTCGCGGGCAGCGCGGCGACGCCGGCGTCGTTGCCTTCGAGCAGCTCGGGCGACCCAAAGGCATCCAAAAAGACCTCATCGATGATGCGTTTCATCATCTGGCCGCCGGAGCCGTGGCCCAGCAGGACGGTGCTATCGGTAACGCTATGGGACATATCGAAAACTCCAATCGTGGGAGGTGTCAGCGCGCGGGGGCGTTCGGGCTAGACTCGGTAACGGTAGTACGCCGCGCAGCTGCCTTCGGAACTTACCATGCACGGGCCGACGGGGTGCTCGGGCATGCAGGTGCGGCCAAAGAGCGGGCAGCTGCTCGGCGTAATGGCCCCGCGCAGCACGTCGCCGCAGCGGCACCCACGCGGCTCGACCGTCTCCTCGACGGGCACGTCAAAGCGGGTACGGGCATCAAAGCGCGAGAACTCGGGGCGGATGGAAAGGCCCGAGTTGGCAATCGGCCCCAGTCCGCGCCACGTGGTGTCGCATGGCTCAAACACCTGCTCGACCAGCTGGCGCGCCACGGGGTTGCCGTCTGTGTTGACGCCACGGCGGTAGGCGTTGTCGATCGCGGGCCTGTCCTCGACAACCATCTGGATCAGCATGCAGATGCCCTGCAGGATATCGACCGGTTCAAATCCCGTGACCACGCCCGGGGTATCGAACTCGTCGACCAAAAAGCTAAAAGGCGCCAAGCCCGTGATGGTGGCGACGTGCCCCGGCAGGATAAATCCGTCGATGGCGGTCTCGGGATCGTTGGCGATGGCGCGCAACGCCGGCGGCGTGGTCTTGTGGGCGCAATAGACCGAGAAGTTCTGGAGCCCGCGTGCATCGGCCTCCAAGATGGCGGCGGCGATGGTGGGCGTTGTGGTCTCAAAGCCCACGCCCATAAAAATGACCGGGCGATCGGGGTTTTGCTCGGCAATGTCGAGCGCGTCGAGCGGGGAATAGACGATGCGAATATCGCGCCCTGCCGCCTTTTGCGCAGCGAGCGAGGTGGACGATCCGGGCACGCGCATCATGTCGCCAAAGGTGGTGATGATGGCGCCGTCTATGTTGGCGAGCGCGATCGCGTGGTCGATGTCGCGGTTGGCGGTGACGCAGACGGGGCAGCCCGGGCCGCTCAGTAGCTTGAGCCCTGCCGGCATAATGGAGCGAAAGCCATAGCGCCCGATGCTCACGGTATGCGTGCCGCAGACTTCCATAAGGTTGATGGTGCGGTCGCCGACAAGCTCATGAATGCGCTCGATGAGCTCGCGAGCCAGCTTGGGATCGCGGAATGCCGAGAAATCGATACCGGAGCGAGCCGGCTGCTCGGGCGCCACTAGTAAGCCTCCGCCGGGTTGGTGGCCAGCTGGTCTTCTTCGACCAGCTCGGACATGGCATTAACAAGCTCGAGCGTTTCCTGTGCTTCCTGCTCGTCGACAATCTGGATGCCAAAGCCGGCGTGTACGAGAATATAGTCGCCAACCTGCGCCGTCGGCACGAGCCGCAGCGACACGGGGCGCTCGATGCCCATCATGTCGACGGTGGCCTTGAGGCCGTCGTCGCGTTTGACTACTTTACCGGGAACGGCAAGGCACATATTGTTCCCCTTGTATACGCTTTGCGCTGGATGAGCGCTCAATAATCCATCAGTTGATGGTAGCGCTCGCGGGGTTCGCGGGCAAACGCGTTACGCCTGTGAGACGGCTGGGCGCGGCGGCGTGCGAGGGCGAGCTACTGCGACGCAATCTGCGCAAGACGAGCGCGCGCGACCGCCGCCTGACCGTAGGCGATGCAGCCGTCGTTGATGGGTACGGAGTGGGGAACCAAGACAGTGAGACCCATGCTTTTGAGCTCGCGGGTGAGAAGCTGAAGCAGAAGTCGGTTCATGAACACGCCGCCCGAGAGCGCGACGGTGTCGATGCCCTCGTGCACGCAGATATCGCTGGCGATGCGCGCCGAGGAGCGCGCGACGGCGACATGGAAATCGAGTGCGAGCCTGTCGGCGGGCGCTCCGGCTTCAATTCCTCCCAAAAGTGCCTCAAAGAGTGCTTTCTGGTCCAGAACATAGGGGCCGTCCAGCCACGATGGGCCAGATGCGAAATAGCCGGCGTTGTCGTCGGGAAAATGGGCGATTTCGTTGTCGAGCGCGCGCCAGGCGGCGGCTTCGAGTTCTATGGCGGGTTCGCCCTCGTAGGTTGCCTGGCCGCAGATGCCCAAAACCGCAGCGGCGGCATCAAAGAGACGCCCCATGCTGCTGGTGCGCGGGCTGTTGATGCCACGCTCGATCATGGTGGCTGTCACGCTGCGCGCTTGCTCGTCGAGGCTGTCCAAAAGCCGAGCGGCACCTGGGTGCTCGAGCAGACCGAGCTCGCTGAGCAGGGCAAAGGCGTTGCGGCGGGCGTCGCGCACGGAGGCCGCCCCACCGGGGAGCGCCCAGGTGCGCAAATGCGCGACGCGCTCAAAGCCGCCAAGGCTGGCAACAAGAAACTCGCCGCCCCAAATGGTCCCATCGGTGCCGGCGCCGGTGCCGTCAAAGGCGATGCCAAGGACACGCGCGTCGGTTGTAAGCCGGCCCGCGGCGATGACCTCGGCTATCACGCTCGCGATATGTGCATGATGGTGCTGAACTTCGATAAGCGGCAGGTTGTACTCCCGTGCCTGTTCGCGGGCCCATTGGCTCGAAAGATAACTCGGATGCAAGTCGCAGGCTAGGGCAGTGGGCGCCAAGTCAAAGAGATCTTCCAAGCGCGTGCGCGCAGCGTTCCAGGCATCGAAGGTCCCGCCGTTTTCAACATCGCCGATATGCTGCGACACAAAACAGGTTGCCTCGCCGTTCGTCCCTTCACGCGTGAGCGCAATCGTGGCCTTTTGTTGTGGCCCGCAGGCGAGCACGCAGGACGGAGCGCCGTCGAGCGCCGGCAACGGCAGCGGCTGGGGTGCATATCCGCGAGCGCGGCGCACGGGCATAACGGCGCCGTCGACCACGCGCACTACAGAGTCGTCGTAGCGCGAGAGGATTGCGCGGTCGTTACCGAGCAACGCGTCGGCGATGCCGGCGGCAACGAGGTGTTCCCGGGCAAGATCGTCATCGGTCTCGATGGGCTCTTCGCTCAGGTTGCCGCTGGTCATGACGAGCGCGTGCATATCGCGGGCTTCTGCCGCGGCAAGCAACAGATGCTGAAGCGGGGTGTAGGGGAGCATAACGCCGAGCTCGGGCAGGTTGTGCGCGACGGACGGCGCGAGTACGAGGGCGTCGGGAGAATCGCCGTTGCCCTCGCCAACAGTGCGCCGGCGCAGCAGCACGATGGGGCGGATGCTGCCGGCGAGAAGCTCGCGCTCAGCGTCGTCGATATGGCACAGGCGCCCGGCATCGGCAAGACTGCGCACCATGACGGCAAGTGGTTTGTTGCTGCGGCGTTTGCGACGGCGCAACTCGGCCACCGCCTGCTTGTTGGCAGCGTCACAGGCTAGATGGAATCCGCCCAGGCCCTTGATGGCGACGATGCCACCGCTGGCAAGCAGCTCAACGCAGCGCTCGATGATAGCGTCGCTGGCCTCGCGCGTGGTGCCGACGGCCGGTGTCGCGGACGAATTCCCGCACGCATTGCCGTTTACAGCCTCGCGCCACGTAATATGCGGCCCGCAATCAAAGCAGGCATCGGGCTGTGCGTGAAAGCGACGGTCGAGTGGATCGGCATACTCTGCGGCGCAGGCGGGGCACATGGGGAAACGGTCCATCGAGGTAGCCGCTCGGTCATACGGCAGCGACCGGATGATGGTAAAGCGCGGCCCGCAGTTAGTACAGTTGATAAAGGGGTAGTGATAGCGCCGATCGGCGGGGTCGAACAACTCGCGCAGACAATCATCGCAGGTGGCGATATCGGGCGAGATGAGCGTGGTGTGCGCGGTCTGGTCCTGCGAGGCTATGATGCGAAAGCCCCGTTCATTGGCGGTATCCCAACCGTTGGCTGCCAGGTCCACAACCTCGACACGCTCAACGCGAGCCGCCGCGGGCGCATGCTCAGAAAGCGCGGCAGCAAAAGCATCGAGCGCATCGGCCGGAGCGTGCGCCTCGATGTGCACGCCGTCGCCCGCGTTGAGCACCCATCCGCAAATGCCATGCGCCATGGCCTCGCGATACACAAACGGCCGCATGCCGACGCCCTGCACAATGCCCGTTACATGGATATGCGCATGCCGCATGCGACCCTCCTTCGTTGAAATGTGTGCTGTTACAGCCCCAGGCTCTGCTTGGTGGCGGCGCACGTGAGCTCGCCGTGCTTAACGCCGCGCAGGCCCAGCAGGCGGTCGGCCAGCTCGTAGACGCGCTCGCCGCGACCCTTGAGCGCCAGAATCTCCAAGCAGTTGTGGTGATCCAGATGCACGTGCATGGTCGATACGATCTCGTCGGTGTAGTCGTGCTGCACTTCGTCCAGACGGCGCGTCAGATCGCCGGTATGGTGGTCGTAGATCATGGTGAGCGACCCGATAACATGCTCATTGGGCGTGCGCATCTGCTCCTTGGCGATCGAGGCGCGAATCAGGTCGCGCACGGCCTCGGAGCGGTTGGCCACGTCGCCGCGGCGCGCGATCTGTTCGTCGAAACGGCGCAGCAGGTCGTCCGGTGCGGTAACCGAAAAACGGACCAGCTCGGAGCCGGAGCCACTACAGTGGCAGCCCGCGTCACCGTCCGCCCCGTGCGGATGCTCGTGCTCGTACCCGCAGCCGTGCTCGTGTTCGGCCACCTTACACCAGCTTCACGGAGCCGACGGAGTTGTGGTCGGCCTCGATGGCTTCCTCGTAGCCCTCGAGCGCGTCATGCGCCTCGTGCAACGCGGCCATGGCTGCCTCGAGCTTGGCGCCGATGCGCTCCATGTCAAAATTTTCGGTCGCATGCAGCAACTGATGGCTCCATTCGTGAGCGAGCTCGATGGTGTCGTCGACCTGCTTGACGCTCATGGCAAGCTGGCTCATGTTCATTCCAACATCATGCATGGGAAATCTCCTTTTGTATGGGGCAGTTCAGTGGTTCAGATTTTACTACGCCCGCTCTGCGCGCCGCTGCATAAGAAAACGGGTGCGAGTCTGTGCGACTCACACCCGTTCACTGGGGGCTGTTTGTAGCTACCATACTATCCGTGGTCGCACGCGCCGCACCCGGCAGTCCGGCGAGCGGTGCAAAACCGCTCATGGACGGCGGGCAAGTAACAAGCGTATTACAGATGCTTCTCCAGCAGCGCCTGCAGCCTCGCCTTGGGCAGAGCGCCAACCGAGCGGTCAATCTCCTCGCCGTTCTTAAACACAATCAGCGTGGGGATGCTCATGACGCCATACTTCATGGCCAGGTCCTGGTTGTCGTCGACGTTGCATTTGGCAACGGCAAGCTTGCCCGCCAGCTCATCGGCTACCTCGTCCACGATGGGCGAGAGCGATCGGCAGGGCCCGCACCAGGGCGCCCAAAAATCGACCAGCACGGGCAGGCTGTCGTTAACGACGGAATCGAAGTTCTCGGGGGTAATCTGCTTAATGTCAGCCATGGTGACCTCCATAATGTGACGCGGCTCAGCCGCGTAAAACTCAGTACGACCGTGCTTATACCCAGCCGCCCGCAAAGCAACCACTCGCGGGCAGCTCTTTTATATAATGGTGGGCACGCAAACGATTGGAGAGCGCATGTCCACGTCACAAAGCCAGAAAAAAGAAGCCATCGCCCAGGCGGCCGAGCAGGAGCTCACATCGCTTGCGGTCCGTGGCGTGCGTATCGCGGGCAACGCGTGCTCGCCGATCGTGCTGGTCAAAGGCGATTTGGACGAGGCCGAGCGTTCGGGTGGCGAGCTTGCCGCCGGCCCGGATGGCGCGGCGTTGCGCAAGGCGCTTGGGGCCATCGGCTACGCGCCCGAGGATTTTTGCGTGCTGGCAAGCGTCGCCGGCGTGGGTGACGGAGCGGTCGCGGTGGGCGAGACTCTGCCGTGCGAGCTGTTCCGTGAGGCGCTTGAGGCCTTGGACCCCGAGGCGGTGCTACTGCTCGACAACAACGCGGCTGACGCCATGCGCGAGACCTACGCCGATATGCTCGTGGCGATCGATGACTTCGACACCGCCATGCTCAAGCCCGGCTTGGTCGCCCATGTGCAGGGTCGCCGCGTGCTCGCGCTCGACGGTTTTGAGGCGGCGCTCACTGACAAAGCCGCCAAGCAGCGCATGTGGGCCTACATCAAGCAGCTGACTCCGGCGGCCGCCCCGCTGTAGCGAGCCCGCGTCGACAAACGACCCCGAGCGGGCGAGCCGTACCCGCGGAACGCAAATCCGTCGCGCCCGCGCCCTTACATCACAGCGCGCAGCTCAAACCGATCGCCGTTAATGCGGAACTGACAGTTGCCGTTCATGCGCTCCACGGCAAGTTTGATGCTCTTGGTGCCAAAGCCGTGGCCCGCATGCCGGGTCACGGGCATGCCGTCGACCATGCGCGGCGCGCGGTCAAACGTGTTGGAAACTAACAGCAGCAGCTGGCCGTCCTCTAATCGCAGGTCAAAGTCGACGAATCGCTTTCCCTGGGGCGCGGCGCTTGCGGCGGTGATAGCGTTTTCCAAGGCATTTGAGAGCACGCTAAACAGGTCGGCGTCACCTACGTGGACGGTTTCGGGTACGGCGGCGCGCAGGTTGGCGGTAATGCCGTTTCTATTGATATCCGAGTTAAATGACGAAAGCGCGATGTTTACGGTTTCGTTGGCGCAGAAGCGGCGTACGGCGGTGCGGTCGCCGGCTTCGCAGAGTTCGTCGATGCGTTTGAGCGCCTCGTCGGTGTGGCCCTCCTCAATTAAAGCGGCCAGGCCGCGTAGGAAGTGGCGCATATCGTGGCGAAGAATCGACAGCTCGCGCCCAGATTGACGCCAAGCCTCGAGCTCTTTGATGGCGGCGCTGTCGCGGGTTTCGAGCATCCAGCGCTCTCGCTCGGCGGTTTCCTTTTCTTCGTATTCGCGTAGGTAAACGGCAAGAAACATAAGGTAGAACGCACAGAGCGCAAATGCCAAAAACTCAACCGTTACCACCGAGCCCGAGTGGAACAGCGTGGTGTAGACGTTGGTGGCATAGTCAAAGACGTAATAGACGAGCGGCAGGATTAAAAGGATGCCCAGCTCGGTGGTGCTTTTAATCGCCAAGCGCGGACCGATGTCGCCGGCCCAATGCAACAGGACGGCAAAGACGGCGAGTGTGGTCGCGATGCGCGCCAGATAGTACGCGATCTGAGAATCGGTTGCGGCAAAGGCGGCGATGCCCATCCAATTGCTGAACTGGCAGCTCAGATAGGCACTCGTAATGCCGAGCACGGCAAGCAGCGGGCTCAGGCGGTAGCGCGCGCACAAATAGATGACGAGCGGCAGATGCACGACGAGCGGATATACCTGGCGGGCGAAAAGCTCGCCGCCGACGGCATTGGCGATCGAGAAGGCGGCACCGGTCACGACGCCGACCCCCAGCAGCTCAAGCGCATGACGCCGGTTGATCTCGACACCGCACAGCGCCGCCGAGGCAAAGACGCCAAAGAGCAGCGTCGTGGCGTGGTGGATTGCCCAAAGGACCATTTCGACCGAGGAGACCATCAGTGTCTCCCACCCCCAAAGCGCACCGCAAAGTAGGCGTCTTGGAATCCCTGCTTGCAGCTGCGCGAAAGCGGGATGCACGCGCCCGAGCGCATGACGATGTCCGTGCGGTCAAAGTGATCGATATTGCGCAGGTTGACCTGGTAGCTGCGGTGGCATTTAAAGAAGACCGCGTTTTGCTCCAAGCGGTCCTCGACGCTGCGGAACGACTCGAGTGCCTCGATATCGCGTCCGTCGCGCAGGTGGAAGACCACGTGCTTGTTGCGCGCCTCGGCATATTCGATGTCGGACAGGCGCAGGGCGTGGTAGCCAAAGGAAGTTTTGATCACGAGCTCGTCGGTTGCCACCGGGCGCATGCTCGAAAGCTCGTCGAGTAATCGCGCCAGGCGTTCGTAAGTCACGGGCTTGAGCAGATAGTCGAAGGCGCGGACCTCGTAGGATTCCAGCGCGAACTCGGGCGACGAGGTGAGGAACACCAGGCGCACGGCGGTGTCGGCCTGGCGCAGTTCGCGTGCGGTGTCCATGCCGTTGACGAGCGGCATGATCATATCGAGCAAGATGATGTCGGCGCGCGATGCGGCATGGCGGGCCAGCAGGTCCTCGCCGCGCGTGACGAGCGCAACATCGACCGCCGTGCCCGTCTCGGTCGACCAACGGTCGATCATCCGGTGCAGTCTATCTAGAAAAGCGACATCATCGTCGCAGGCAATAATCTTGAGCATTCGGCCCCCTTAAGTAGTTCGATTTTGCCACATCGGGCACGCGCCGCTTGCGGGGGTGCGGACCGTTTGCGCCTCACGGCGTGCAGCTCGCGCCAAGCGGTGTTGCGGTGGCGAAAGATGCCTCCTGCGCTATCGAAAGCCCGGCTATCCTCAGCTTGCCAGTTCGAAAATGGACCTGCCACATGATTGAATCTTTATTTCAACTTTACACCTAGGTTTACAGCTGTCTTGTCAGCTGTAAACCTAGGTGTCATACTAAAGCCCCAAGATTCGCCAAAAGAGAGGGGCCTTGATGGCACAGAGCGCGAACATGGATGCGTCGGAGCTTGCACGCGATATCGCGGCCGGCCTGGCATCGGCAACGACGGCAACGGAGCGTGCGGCACTGGTGCCCGCAGAGCTCGTCGAGGCCATTCAGCAACTAAAAACCCAACGTGACGCGGTGATCCTGGCGCACTATTACGTGGCGCCCGAGGTGCAGGCTGTGGCCGATTACGTCGGCGACAGCTTCTACCTGGCAAAGCTTGCCAAGAGTCTGCCGCAGCAGACTATCGTGCTGTGCGGCGTGGAGTTTATGGGCGAGAGCGCCAAGCTGCTCAACCCCACCAAGACCGTGCTGCTGCCCGAGCCGGGCGCGGACTGCCCCATGGCGCACATGGTCAAGCGCGAGACGGTCGACGCGGCGCGCGCCGAGTACGGCGACGACCTGGCCGTGGTGTGCTACGTCAACTCCACGGTCGAGATCAAGAGCTGGAGCGACGTGTGCGTCACCAGCTCCAACGCCGTTAAGATCGTGTCCGAGCTGCCGCAGCAGCATATTCTGTTCATTCCCGACCAAAACCTGGGCCGCTTCGTAGCCGAGCAGGTGCCGCAAAAGCACGTCATCCTCAACAACGGCTACTGCCCGCGCCATCACATCATCACCGTCGAGCAGATCGTCGACGCGACGGAGGCCCACCCCGACGCGCTCGTGCTGGCGCACCCCGAGTGCAAGGCCGACGTTCTGGCCGAGGCCGACTACATCGGCTCCACCGCCGGTATCATCAAGTATGCCGAGGAGTCGGACGCGAGCGAGTTCATCATCGTGACGGTCCGCGGCGTGCTCTACGAGCTCGAGCGCCGCTGCCAGGGCACCGGCAAGAAGTTCTATTTCCCCGCGGTGCAGCCCACCTGCGTCAACATGGACCTCATCACGCTCGAAAAGCTCGTGCGCTGCCTGGAGACGGGCGAGGGCGAGGTGCAGATCGGCGTCTCGGACGAGGCGGCAGACCAGGCCAAGCTCACGCTCGACCGTATGCTCGAGTACGCAGCGCGCTAGAACAATGTTGCATGAGGGACGGTCCCTTATGTCACATTACAAGGGAGAGGATTCCTGTGGAAACCAAGCAATACCCCGATATGGAGTGCGACGTCGTTATTGCCGGCTGCGGCGTGGCGGGTCTGTACGCGGCCCTCAATCTGCCGACGAGCACGCGCGTGATCATGCTCTCCAAGGGCGCGGTCGATGAGTGCGATTCGATGCTCGCGCAGGGCGGCATCTGCGTGCTGCCCGAGGGCTCGGACTACGATGCCTTCTTTGAGGACACCATGCACGCCGGCCATTACGAGAACCGCC
>CABRZJ010000036.1:0-17019 GCA_902475425.1 uncultured Collinsella sp. | reverse complement strand
ATCGAGTGGGAGTAGGCTGACAGGGTTCTGACCTGCACTTTTGAGTGCCGCACTGTGCTCCTGAGTTTCGTTTCGTACGAGAGTTACGGCAAAGCCACCAGCGATAATGGTGAGTAAATACGATAATCTAGCCTCTGTTTCCGCGTCGGAACGGAGGCTTTTTCTTTGCCTTTTTACTCCCCCCCTTTTACCTGCGATTTCGCGATTTACTCCCCGTGTTTCAAGATGGAAGCGTTTGGTTGCGAGGCGCTCCGGTGTGAGGGCCTGAGTCGTCAGGCCCTCACAGGGGGACCGCGATGGTGGCCACCGCGCCGCCCGAGGGGCTGTTGGCGAGCGAGACGGAGCCCCCGTGGGCGCTCGCGGCCTCGGAGGCGGCGTGGAGGCCGAGCCCGTAGTGGCGGCCTCCGTCGCGCGAGGAGCGGGAGGAGTCGTCTGTGAAGAGGCGCTCACAGCCGCGTTCGAGGGCGGCGGGAGAGAAGCCCGGTCCGTCGTCGGCCACCTCGATGACGAGGTGGCCGCCCTCGACGTCGCAGGAGACCGCCACGCGCGAGCGCGCGTGCTCGGCGGCGTTGGCCACGAGGTTCGCGGCGGCTCGCGCCAGGGCGGTTCGGTCGAGCGGGGCCTCGGGCGCGCCCGCGACAGCAGGGCCCGTGGTCGCGTCGAGCGTCACGTCTCGCGCCCGGGTGATCTGGGCGGCCTCGGCGAGGACCTGCTCGCAGAGCTCGGCCGGCCGCATGGGGGCCCTCTCCGCCCCGCCGGACCCGCGCGAGGCCTCGATGAGCAGGCGCACGTAGCCGTCGAGCCTTTCGACACTGCCGGCTATGTCGCGCGCGGCGGCCGCGAGGTCGGCGTCTTTCTCGTCTTCCAGCTCCTCCGCCACGAAGTCGGCGTTGGCGCGCAGCACGGTGAGCGGCGTCTTGAGGTCGTGGGCGAGCGACGCCACCTGCTCGCGCTGCCCCCGCTCCGCGGCCCAGCGGGCCTCGAGCGACTCGGCGAGGGAGGTCCGCATGGCGTCCATCGCGGCGAGGACGTCGTTCACCTCGCGCACGTTGGTGCTGCCGACCGCGAAGTCGAGATCCCCCGCGCCGACGCGCCCCGCTGCCTCCGCGAGCGGCGCCATCTTGCGCGAGATCACGCGGCTCGCACGGCGCGCCACGAGCGCGAGCACGAGCGCGCTTCCCGCAGCGGCGCCGACGAGCATGAGGTTCTGCGGGTTGGGAAGCAGGCCGGCGAGGTCGCGCGAGACCCACTGCGGCAGGTACTCGCTGACGAGTGCGCAGGCCCCGCCGCCCTTGAGCGGGAACGCGGCGTAGGTGAGGCCCGAGCCCCCGCCCTCGATCTCCACTGTGCCCGGATCCGCGGCGAGTGCCGCACGGGCCATTTCCGTCGCGTCCTCGAGCCGCGTGTCCTCGAGGTCTGTCATCAGCACGTGTCCGTCCTTATTCAGGATGAGGTAGCGGTACGCCGTCGGCACGTCCTGCTGCCCGCAGACGCCGTCGCGTGCCAGGCCCTCCGCGACCTCGCGCGCATTGGCCGGCCCCCAGCTTGCCTCGTAGACGAAGCCCGCGTTGATCGCCGCGGAGAGCGCCATGAACGAGGCGAGCCACGCCGTGGCGACCGCCGCGAACGCGTAGGCGAAGTAGCGCGCGATGACGAAGGAGAGCGGCATGCCCCCGCGACCTCGCGCCCCGGTCCTCAGAGCTGCCACTTGTACCCCATCCCCCAGACGGTCGCGATCGGATCGGCGCCGGCCTCGGAGAGTTTCTTCCGGGCGCGGCTGACCTGCATGGATATGGCCGCGTCGTCGGCGTCGCTCTCCCAGCCGAGCACCGCCTCGCGGATCTGCGCGCGGCTCATGACCTGCCCGGGGTGGCGGGCGAGGTACTCGCAGATGGCGTACTCGGTGGGCGTGAGCGGCACGGCCTCGCCGCCCACGGCGAGGCCGCGCGCCCCGAGGTCGATCCGCACCTCCCCGAAGGAGAGGGCGTGCGAGCGCGGCCGGCGCTCACGGCGTAGATGGGCCGCGACCTTGGCGCGCAGCTCCGCGGCCCCGAAGGGCTTGCGGACGTAGTCGTCGGCGCCCAGGCCGTAGCCGGCCACGGCGTCCTCCTCGGCCACGCGAGCGGTCAGGAAGATGATGGGCCCGTCGAAGTCCGGGCGGATCTGCCGCACGAGCTCGAAGCCGTCGAGCCCCGGCATCATGACGTCGCAGAGCACGAGGTCGAAGCGCGAAAGGTCCATCCCCGGGACCGCCGTCGGGTCCGCTGCCTTGACGACCTCATGGCCGTCGCGGCCGAGGACGCGCGCGAGCGCGTCGAGGATCGCCCGTTCATCATCCACTGCCAGTATCCTCGCCATGTTCGACCTCCTGAAACTTCCGTCGGAATTGTACTAGCGCCGCGCTCAGCGGTCCAGAGCCCTGCGCGCAGCCGCGGGTGCCTGGGCCGCGTCGCACGCGCGGTAGCGCACGCCCGAGCCGCCGCGCGCCTCGATCTCGAGCCAGCCCTCGCCGTCCGACTCCCGCCCGAAGAAGATGAGCTGGAGCTCTCGGACATTGCCTCTGTCGTCCGCCGCGTCCACCAGGTAGACGTAGTTTGCCCCCGCCCCGGTGGCGTCGGCGTAGGAGCTCGCGTGGCTGCCGGGCTCGGGCGCGGGCGCCCACATGGCGATCTCAGGGTTGGGCAGCACGCGGTCGGCGATCGAGCGCGGCGCCGACCCCCAGCCGGCGTCGAGCAGGGCATTCCCGCCCAGGACGAGCGCTGCGGAGAGGAGGGCGAGCACGGCGGCGAGCGGCTTCCTACGCATCTGCCCTCCCGTCCTCGAAGCGGCAGAACCAGGCGAGAAGGACGGCGGCGGCTGCCAGGGTGAGCACGAGGCCAGCGAGCGCAGTCGTGAGGAGAGGGCCCGCCGCGCGTGCGGCGTCGATGAAGGCCTCTACCCCGAGCGACCCCAGGCGCGCGGGCCAGGCGAGCGGCACCCAGCTCAGGGGTGTCGCCAGGGCACCGGTGAGCTCGCCGGTCATGAGGCCGTGCGCAAGTCCGCCCACTGAGAAGAACGCGAGGAGCATCCCCGCCGCGCCGGCGCCGATAGCGGCGTTGCGGCCGAGGCGCAGGGCCACGCCGAGCCCCAGCGCGTAGAGGGGCAGGCTGCCCAGCACGATGCCCGCCCAGGCGGCCGCAAGCGGAGCGGGCCCGAGCGGCAGGCGCCCGGCGACGGCGAGCACGGCCCCGAACACGCCGAGCGCCACGGCCAGCGCGCCCGCGCCGAGCACCGCAAGGGCGAGCAGCTTCGCCGCGACGGCGCGCCCGCGCGAGGGGACCGCCGTGAGGTTGGCGAGGCGCCCGGCAGCGCGCTCCTCGTCCACGGCGAGCCCGCAGACGATGGCGGACATGAGCGGCATGAGGGCGCCGAGGAACTGGGCGTAGGCGTCCGCGCCCAGCGCCGGGTCCCATCGGGTTACGGAGAAGTACTCGCCGCAGGCAAGACCGGCTGCCAGGCCGCAGACGAGGTGCACAGCTGCGAGCGGGGAGCGCGCCAGGCGCAGGGCCTCGGAGAGCAGGGCCCGCGGGAGAGTCATGCGCGGCGTCGGGTCGGGGAGTCGTGTCATGGCCATCACCTCTCCTCGGAGCGCGCGAACCAGGCCGCGCCCGCCGCCGTGAGCGCGGCGAACGCGAGCGCGCAGACCGCAAGGCCCGCCAGTGTGAGCATGCCGTCCGCCGCGAGCGCCCCGCCGAGCGCCATGTCCGCCGCGAGTGGCTCGCCGCTCGGCAGCACGGGGATGAAGCTCGTGGGGATGACCATGCTCGCCGACGGCGGAAAGAGCTGCGGCAGCGGCACCAGCGACCAGGCGAACCCACCCACGAGCTGCGCGGCGAGCGGGCAGAAGATGCCCGCGAGCATGCCGAGCCGCGCCGTGAGGAAGAGCCCTGCGGGGATCATCCACGCCGCGGTCACCGTGTTGGCGAGCGCGCAGAGGAGCATCGTGAGCGTGCCCGCGGCCGTGAGGCCCTGCGAGGAGAACGCCGAGCCCGCGAGGTAGATGCCGAAGACCACGAGGTTCGAGAGCGTGCAAAGCGCGAGGCACCAGAGCGCCTTGGCCCACCAGGCGCGCCCAAGCGGGAAGCCCAGGCCCAGAAGCCCCCGCATCCGCGTCCGCGCGTCCGCCCGCGCGACGCACGCCACCACGAGCGAGAGAGCCACGGGCAGGAAGAGCGCGTACCAGTAGTTCCACGCGCTGAAGATCTGCACGCCCCGGTAGGGCATCGCGCCGAGCAGCGGCATCGGCAGCGCCATGAGCACGGCCAGGCGAACCGGTGCCGCGTGGCGCGACTTCAGGGCCTCGGCGCGCAGGCCCGCGAGCAGGCCGCCTTTCTCGCCCGTCATGCCGCCACCTCCCCGCGCGCTCGACGCCCCTCCCGGCAGACGCTCATGAAGAGTTCCTCGAGGTCCTGCCCGGGCCGAAGCGCATCCTCGTAGGCGAGGCGCCCCCCGTAGATGATGCCGATGGTGTCCGCCATCTGCTGCACCTCGGAGAGGATGTGGCTCGAGACGATCACCGTCGTGCCCGCCGCCGCGAAGCCGCGGATCTGGTCGCGCAGCTCCTCGATGCCGATGGGGTCGAGGCCGTTGGTAGGCTCGTCGAGCACGAGCAGACGTGGCCGGGCGATCAGCGCCAGCGCGAGCCCCAGGCGCTGCCGCATGCCCATCGAGAAGCGCCCGGCGCGCTTCTTCCCGGTGTCCGCGAGGTCCACGGCGGCGAGCACCTCATCTACGCGGCTCTCGGGAAGGCCCAGCAGCGTGGTGCGCACGCGCAGGTTCTCGCGCGCGGTGAGGTTGGGGTAGAGCGGCGCCTCCTCGATGAGGCTGCCGATTGCGTAGAGGTCCTCGCGGCGCCAGGCGTGCCCGGCAAAGAGGATCTCCCCGACCGTCGGCCGCAGCATCCCGCAGATCATCTTGAGCGTTGTCGACTTGCCGGCGCCGTTGGGGCCGAGCAGCCCGTACACCTCGCCCTCGCGGATATGAAGGCTCACGTCGGCTACGGCGTCCTGCGCCTGGTCGCCACTGCCGAAGCGCTTGGTGAGCCCGCGCGTCTCGAGCATGTAACCCATGGGTTCGTCCTTTCTCTTCCGGGTGCGCGGGCCGAGTCGCCGTGCCCGTGCGCCTTACCTTTCGGGTTCACCATCCATGGTGGGGCGCGTTTCTAACGAAGCTGTAACGGCCGTTGGGCTCTTTTGGCGCCAGCCCTTTTCGACCCGTACGCCACTCATGGTATGTTTATCGCGATAACAAGGACGGAGGTGCCCGTGGCACGCAATAAGTACCCGGAGGAGACGGTCGAGAAGATCAGGGGTGACGGCCCAGCGAGTGTTATTTTGCGAGCTAGGCGCATCGAAAGCGACCTTTCGTGGTATAAACTACTTGCCGGAAGCCGCGGCTTTCAGAGTACGGCTTACGTGTACGTTTAACCTCCGTGGGCGACGGGGTGCCGCAAGGCGTAGAATATCGCCCACCTGTAGGGGCCTGCAGCGATGCGGGCCCCGCTTCGTATGAAGGGGGGGGCGCAACCGATGAAGATCGTATCCATCTCCCAGGACTTCTTCGACCTCGTCGATGGCGACCGCGAGCTCATGCTTAAGCACAATCGCCCCTGCATCGTGGTGGTGAGGCTGCGTTTCCGCGGAAAGCGCAGGGACTTCGCTGTGCCGCTGCGTTCCAACATCGCCCCTAACGTGCCCAAAGACCAGTACTTTGCGTTGCCACCCCGCCCCACGACGCGCCCCGGCTGCCGCCACGGCATCCACTACATCAAGATGTTCCCCATAACCAAGGCCCACCAGCGCCGCTTCAGGACCGAGGGCTCGGCCTACTACGAGACGCTCCAGCGCATCATCGATGGCAACACCAAGCGCATTGTCTCCGAGTGCCAGGCATACCTTGACCGCTACGAGCGCGAGGGAAGGCCTCGCTTTGCCGTCGACATCGACCGCATCGTGGGGCTGCTGGAGGGCGAGAAGTAGGGCATCTCGGCTCAGTCTCGAGCCATGCGGAGTCGCTCCGCATTTTTGAACGCCGCGTGTGCGTCCCAAATACTTGAGAAACAAGCTGTGAAGTGCGGTGGCGCGCCCGTGCCCGTGCATAGCCGTCACCATCAGCGTCTACGCGGCGTCGGCTTCAAGTGGAACTGGCGCCGCTGCTGTATATGGTTTGCCTTGCTGCAAATGGCGATCAATGCCCGCGATGCTTCTGCTTGCGCTTCAACTTTCGCTGCTCGAAGCGCGTCTCCGCCTCATCCGCGCGACGCTGACTTCTTGCTTGAGCCGACTCCCGCTTCATTGCTTCCCGCTGTGCCGCGAGCGCCTGTTGCGCCTTGGTGCTCACCGCGGGCCGTTTAAGGGCTTTCGCTGCCTCGCGAGCGCGCCGCTTGGGGTTCTTCGCGGGCTTGCTTGTTTCGGTGGCCTTGTCGCCGAAGAACGAGAGCTTCTCCCATTCGCTTGTAACGAATCGCAGAATCTCCTCATCGGACGGCTCCGCGCCGAAGACGATGCGCGCGACGCCATACCTTCCGCTCTCGACGTGCTCCGCCAGCCCGACCCAGAATTGACCGTCGTGATATACGGTCAGGGTGGACGACACGCTGATCTGCATGGTTGGTTCCTCCTTTATGTAGATGACCATGCAGAGAAGGGACAACCAAGGAGGCAGGTTACTGATGCGGACTAGCGCACGCCCACGACTACCCGACGGGGACTGTGTTTTCATCTCTGGTGGTTGGATTGTGGCACGTGCGAATGCGCCCGGCATCGCTGCTGACATGGCGCTACTGGGATTCGCTCCTCGATGCATCCTTGTGTACATTGCCTTCTCGGTTTCGAAACTTTAGAAATAATCGAGTTTCGAAACCGAGAAGGAGTGGATTATGGCTTGGGTAGACCGCAATACGTACCGACTCCACCGTGTTGGAGAGGCTGGCCGAGTACATGATGGACAACTCCGGCAACCTCAACTCGCCCAACAACATCGCCAACGTCCTCGACGCCAACAAGGTTCCCACCAACCACGTCATCGTCGGGCGCTACATCTCCTACCTCCGTGACGCCTTCGTCTTCTATGAGGCGAAGCGCTACGACATCAAGGGAAAGAAGTACATCACTAACCGAAGAGGACTCCTCACCGAATTCCCTTGAGATCGGTCGGCATTATCGAGCGTGCGCGTTCTCGTAGGCGCCTTTGATTTCTTCCGGCAAATTGTCGGGAATCAGCGCTTCCAGCCTATCCTCGCTGCCATCTTGAATCGCCTGCTCGTAGTACCAGCATTTGAATCTCAGCATATCCAGCGCACGGTTCATGTTCGCGATTTCCGACTCCATGTGGGCCTTCCGCTCCTCGAACATGGCCTTGCGCTGGGGGTAAGTGGACGGGCCCTCCGCACACCATTCCATGAACAGACGGATGTCCTTGATCTCCATCCCCGCTTTCTTCAGACATTCGATGACCCGAAGCGCCTCGAGTTCCGTATCGCCAAATTGGCGAATGCCGGACGTCCGCTCCAGCCCCGGGAACAATCCCTGCTTGTCGTAATACCGCAGCGTTGAGGCGGGCAAGCCGAACATTTCCGCCACCTGTCCGATTGTGTACATGGCCCCTCCGAATAAATCTCGAATTCATTCCTTGACCTAAAGTTAGGTTTAGGTATTACCTTCATTCTCGTCAATACAAATCGGTAGCGCAAGGGGTGGTCCGTAATGGGCAAAACGGTTTTCGCCGGCGGCGTGAACGGCGTGGGCGAAATCGCTGGGCACCCTGCTCTTGAGCAGGCGCGACGAATGGGCATGGGAATCTAGGCGGGCCACTTGGCCATGCGTAAACAGATTCGTGTCCAGAACCATCGATAGGAGGAAATCGATCATGGCAATTAAACAGACGGCGGGCAGAGACGCCCTGGGGGATTTTGCCCCCAAATTCGCTCAGCTCAATGACGATGTGCTGTTCGGCGAGGTGTGGAGCCGAGAAGATGGGCTTTCCCTTCGAGACCGCAGCGTGGTGACGGTGGTGGCCCTAATGGCGCAGGGGCTGACGGACTCTTCGTTCCAATATCATCTGATGTCCGCAAAGAGCAACGGGGTGACCAGGGCTGAGATAGCGGAAATCCTTACGCATGCGGCGTTTTACGCGGGATGGCCCAAGGCGTGGGCGGCCTTTCGCATGGCGAAGGAGGTCTGGGCGGACGAAGATGACGGCGCCGACGCAAAGGCCCGACACCAAAACGAGATGGCCTTTCCCATCGGTGCCCCCAACGACGCATTTGCGAAGTACTTTATCGGGCAAAGCTACCTCGTGCCCCTTTCCACCGAGCAGGTCGGCATTTACAACGTTACGTTCGAGCCCGGCTGCCGCAACAACTGGCACATCCATCACGCCAAAAGCGGTGGCGGACAGATCCTCGTCTGCGTGGCTGGTCGAGGGTTTTATCAGGAATGGGGCAAACCGGCACAGGAGCTGCGCCCTGGCGATGTAGTAAATATTCCCGCGGGCGTAAAGCATTGGCACGGAGCCGCGCCCGACAGCTGGTTCTCCCATCTCGCGCTGGAGGTTCCGGGTGAGGAGACCTCCAACGAGTGGTTGGAGCCCGTGGACGACGAGGAATACCTTACAGCGACTGACAAGGAGGCTTAAATACCTTCGTCACCCGCGCCGCCGCGAGCAGCGTGCGCAAATCGGCCCGAATCGCCTCCGCCTTGTTTCCGAGCTGCAACGGGGCCGAGTCGCCCGAGATGTTTACGCTCAGTAGGTGCGCATCCGGTAGCTTTGCGGTCATGCTCCAGAACGGGAGCGTGATGATGCCGGGGGTCATCTCGCCCACGCCGAGCTCCAGCAACAGCACGCGGCTACTACCACGCTCGCGCGCGAAGTGCTCATATCGTTCGAGGCCCTTGCGCCATGCCGTGCCCTGCAAAAACGTGTCGTCGCGCACCCACGGCACAAGCTGCCAACCGCAGTGCGGGCATCGGGGGACATTCTCGCTGCGGATCTCGAACCCCGCCATGCCTGCGAGCATGCGCTCGACGTAGGGACTCGCATCGAAGATCTCGTCGCAGCATGGTTGCTTGCACTGAAGGTGTGCGAAGCTTCCCTGATAGTTGCAGGTCCTCTCGGCAGGAAACGTCTTCTCAACCTGGGTGTCCACATTGGTGCTCAGGATGAAGTAATCCTTATGGCCGATGAGGGACCGCAGGTCGAGATAGGGTTGTGAGGCCGGCTCGCGCAGCATGAAATCGATGTATCGCGCGTAGTAGGCCCATTGCTGCTCGAGGCTGGGGTAGAGGTGATAGAAGCCGTCGAAAAGGCTCTTGAAGCCAAAGGCTTTCTGCCAGTCCGCCATTCCGGCACACGTCATGCCCGCATGGTTGTAATGGTTGAACCCGGCGGCGCTCGACATACCCGAGCCGATGCCGACGATGATGGCGTCGGCATCGTCGATGAGGCTTCGAAGCCTCATCGCTTCTCTTTCTAGAGGTGGCATCGAACGATCTCCTCGAAAGCCGGGGTCATATCGCCGTCAACGAGAATTGTCTCGCACGAAGCGTCGGGCGTCAGAGCCTGACTGTAGTTGAACACGATGTAGGTGGCGTGTTCGCAGGCGTTCGCGACCCGAGCGAGCATGCGCTTTATGACGCCGTTGCGCAGCCCCACGCCAAGTTCGAGGATGGCAACCTTGTGGTTGCGATGCGCTTGCACAAGGTGCGCGAGATCTTCGAGCTGCGCCATGGCGAGGGCATCTGGGTGGGCGAGACGCTGCTCGTCAATCGACGTGCACGTACTCCCCTCCGTCTCGAGCACGTGGTTCTCGTTGAACCCTGCGCGTGCGAAGTGCCCGTCAATATTGCATGTGATCACGAAGGTATCAGCGTGCTCCGTAAGATGCCGCAGCCCGTTCATGATTGGGCCGGGCTCATACTCGACATACTCCTTTTGATGGAATCGATCGGCCCATCGGCGTCGCACGTTTGCATCCGGAGAGGTGAGCCCCTGCAGTATGCAGCCGATGCCATCAGCCTGGGCGAGGTCTCCGTACGCTTCTTGGAAATGAGCATCGGCGTAGAAGAGGTTGAGCCCCTCTGCCATGTCGAGCCCGTTGCTGGCGCCGATGATGATAAGATCCGCCTCGGCAAGTGCCTGGCCGATACGAACCGCTTTTATCGTTTCCATGCGCTACCTACCCAGCGTCTTGCGCACGTCGGCGAGCACGTCGGCGATATCGGCACGAACGGCGAGCCCCCGATCCTCGATTGCACGGGGGAGAAACTGCGTCCTGTTGTTCACGGCGATGTAGCCAGCCTGCGGCAACTGCGCCGTGAGGGCCCAGAACGGCTCCTGGATAAACGCAGGCGTCATGCGGCCCACGCCCAGCTCGAGGAAAAGGATCCTCTGCCGCGCGTGCGCGTCGAGCCAGTCGGACACCTTGCGGTACTGCTCCTCGTAGAGCTCGCCCTGCAGGAAGTTGCCGTAGCCGCGAACCCAAGGGAACGCCTCTGCCCCGCAGTGCGGGCAGCGTGGCACGAATTCTGTCGGAACCTCAAGGCCGTCTCCCATGGCCTCTACCATGCGGGAGACCGGCTCGACCGCGTCCCACACCTCGCCGGTGCAACAGTGGGAGCACTGGAAGAAGCGGTGATCGCCTTGGATCTCTGCTACCTTCTCCCAAGGGTAGATTTTCATGAACTGCGTGTCCTGGTTGGTGGTGAGAACGAAGAAGTCTTTCTCGGTAAGAATGGCGTCGAGATCTTTGTAGGGCTCGCGCAGCGGGGCGTTGAGCGTGGTGTCGAGGAAGGTGGCAAGGTAGCCCCAGCGCGACTCGGCGGTGGGCCAGCGGTAGGACGACCCTTCAAAAGCGCCCCTGAAACCGTAGCGCTCGGCGAATTTGCCGAAATGCCTGCGATAGGTCGCGTTGTCTTCGTAGTAGAAGTCGCCGCCGCCCGCCGCGGAGAGCCCAGAGGCCCCGCCTACAAGCACGCAATCGGCTTCATCGATCATGCGGGCAAACGTTTCGATTTGCTGGTCGTAGCGCTCGGGCTCGCGGGCACTCAGTTCATAGGGCGTGCCGCCGGTGCGGTAGGCGGCCTGATGGGAAAACGATTGGTTGGTGAGTTCGATAACGAGCCGCTCGTATAGAGTCACTTGATACTCTCTTTCAACTACAATGAACAGGTGTCTATAAAAAGTATCAGTGTTGATTTGCGTCAGAGCAATGAACAGTTTCGAGCTGCTGTCGATAAACGAGCGGCTTCTGGATATTGTTGAGCGCTGCAATTGGAGGGGCCATGGAATCGGGGAAGATCGATCGTCGCCGACGCTATACGCTTTCGGTCATACGGGAGGCGTTCTTTGCGCTGCTGGCCGAGGTCGGCTTCGCGAAGGTGACGGTGGCGGATATTTGCCGCTGTGCCGATATCAACCGCGGCACGTTCTATTTGCACTACGAGGACAAGTTCGCGCTGCTTGATGCACTTATCGACGAGGCCCTGGCGGCGGCGCCCCCGCTTGAGGGAACGGAGGCGGAGGCTCTCTGCCAGCGCCCGCCGGCAAACGATGACTATTATCTGCTCTACTCGGATGACGATGCATACGCCCGGGTGGCACAGCGCGTCGTCGAGCGCGGCGCTGAGCAGATGGTTCCCTCGATCATGGAGGAGACCGGGCTCTCGCGCGAGGACGCCTATCTGCTCTTCGTTCACAACGTCCAGGGAAATCTCGCGGTCAACCGCCTACTCGGTTGGAGGCGAGGGCCCGAGTTCGCCCACGCCCAGGAGCTGCTCAGCGCCTATTCCGAAGGGGGCATGCGGGCGGTATCGGCCCCTTGCACACCGATCGCGAATTAGAACATGATAGCGTCGTCGGCCGTGAAGGCATCAAGGGATCCCTGCTTGACCTGAATGCAGACGTATGTGATGCCCGAGTCGGATGCGGCGCGGAACTGACGGTGTGCGGCGGGGGAAATGCGCAGCCAGTCGCCGGCTGCAAGCTCGATTTCCTCACCGTCGATCGTGACCGAGCCGGCGCCTTCGAGCACGCCATAGATTTCCTCGTTTTCCTTGTGTGCATGGACGAACGGAACGCCAGCGCCGGCGGGAAGATTGTTGACACTCACCTCTGCCCCGGTAAGCCCGAGCACTTCGTGCAGCTCGACACGGCTCTCATTACCGATGTGGGTCCTTGCATAATTAGCCATAATGGTTCCTCTCTTGGGGTTGATGTACCTTGCAGGCATCTCCTGCGTGAGTTATATTCAACGCGAAGGCGAATGCAAATACGAGTACGCACATATTTGTAACTGCGTACTTTTTTGTGAAACCGGTATGGTCAAGGAGGTTGGGTCTCCCGTGATGGCGAAAGAGGAGCTTCCGGAGTGTCCGGTCGCAACGGCGGTAACGCTCATTGGCGGCAAGTGGAAGCTGCTCATTATCCGTAACTTGCGCGTACGCCCTTGGCGTTTCAACGAGTTGCGCCGCGACCTCGAGGGGATCTCTCAGAAGGTGCTTACCGACAGCCTGCGGCAGATGGAGGATGATGGGCTGGTCTTTCGCCATGACTATGGCGAGAATCCTCCCCGCGTTGAGTATGGCCTTACCGAGCTCGGCCGCCAGATGATGCCCATCATGGACTCGCTCGCAGACTTCGGCGCTTATTACAAGACGGTCGTTTCGTAGCGGACACGCTGCTTAGGGGGCGGAGAACCGCTACGAGTACGGTAGCGGTACTCCTACGGCCGCTGTCGTTCCCGCAGGATTAGAGCGGAAGGAGACTGCAATGGGGTCGTCCGCCCCACAAGAAGGCCCTCTCTTCCCGGTATGGCGCCGACATGCGCACGCCGGCTCAAACTGCTCGATGCGCGAAGTGTTGTTATGGCTTCACTCAGCCTGCGGACGCCCAATCATCCGTGCACCACATTCTGCCCATGTGCATGGGCGGCTGCCCCCACCGCCATATGGTCTCCGGCGAGCGCCGTTGCCCCTGGTTCAAAGACGACCCCGATGCCTACGTCCTCGCCAAAACTCGCGACGCCCGTAAGAGCCGCCAATAAAACCTCCGGCCCTGCTTGGCCCTGGGAATAAACGTCAGACTTGCCCGATTCACGCTTCGCGCAAGGGCCGTTCTACTTCCCAAACCTGATCTGTCTGTCGCACAGCTCAAGGGAGCCTGGGATACCTCTTTGATATCTTCCACGAACTACTGGAGTGCGGCACAGTCGGATGACTGGACCGTTTTCGTTGGAGCTTGGTTGTTTGCCTGTGTGAATGGCGTATTTGCTTTAGCTAGCGGTTGCGACGCCTTGTTGCGGAAATGCTAACTGATGCAACTACGCCACCGGCAACACTCAGGGCGACTGCTATCGCGCCGTTGTCGCCCGTAGCGGGTAGGGTGGTCCTGGCTGGTTTAGCTGCCGTTACTGCCTTGGTGGAAACGGGATTTGCCGCGGGCTTTTCTGTCTTGGGCTGCGGTGTGGGCTCGGGCTTGGTTTCCGGTTCGGGTTTGACCTCTGGGATCGGCTTAACACTTGGATCGGGTTTGGAACCGCTCGTATCGGTTGCAATCAAGTGCACGTCACTGTCGAAGATGTAACGGATGTAGTAATCGTGCCGCGTCTCGTGCATAATCCCTTGCCCGCTGTCGAAGTCACGGTCAACGTGTGTGCCAAGGTGGGCTGAGCTGTTGAGGTTCAGCCTGTAAGGGATTTGGTCGTCGGCGTAACTGCCTGTAAAGACTACGGTTGCTCTAACGTGATTGTCGATCATGGTCAGGGCAATAGAGACGCTGGCCTCTTTGGGGTTCTCGGTTTTTATAAGGCCTTCGGTATCGGTGTCGATCTTGAAGAGAAGGACGGTGTCGTTAAGCCCGTAGATGAAGTCTTCGGGTTTGTCGGGGAAATCGTATACAAACGCCTCATTCTGGACCAACATAAAGGCAGGAGGGAGCTCCAGGTCATAGTTATGGTCGACAACGGTGGTAGCTGTGAGGCTGCCTTCCGCGTTGGCTTCGTCGCAGGTAATGGGTGCTGCGACATCGGTTTCGGGCATTTCTGTCGCCAGTGCTGCGCAGGGTAGCAAAAGCAGTCCTGCCACAAGAATGCTTACTCCGAAGGCGGCGATTCTGGCGTCTGCATGACGCTTGACGTCGCGGATAGACAGGCCAGTCCGTTTGTTATGGGTCTGCGGTGCAACATGCTGTCCATACATAAGACACTCCTTGTTCGTAGGCCGGTTTCCGCGGATCTATATTGCGCCTGGCCGATGCGGCTAGGCTCTTTCACGCGAACGCTTATGCGAGCAGGGAGAAAGCTCAAGCTAATTTTCTCACAGTCGATACTTTGCGAGCAACGATTTGCTGTTCAATTCTCGGAGAGAAAATCAAGGTGGCCGAGGAGTTATCAGGCAATGAGATTGTGTCTAGAGAACACGAACGAGAGATGCGATCTACAGACGACTGAATAGCTCTATCCGTTTTGGTTACAACGAAATGTATGCCGCGCGCCTGCGGCATGAAGAAGGGAGATTCTTATGAATATCGTTGTATTGAGCGGTAGCCCGCGCAAGGGCGCCAATACCGACACCATGGTCGAGGCGTTTGCCGAGACCGCGCGCGAGGCCGGCCATACGGTCGAGGTCATCCGCGTTGCCGGCAAGAAGATTGCTGGTTGCCTGGGGTGTCAGTACTGCTTTGCCCATGAGGGTGCCTGCGTGCAGAAGGACGACATGGCCGGTGTGCTCGAGACACTGAAAGGCGCCGATATGGTTGTCTTCGCTTCGCCTATCTACTGGTTTGATATCACTGCGCAGGAGAAGGCCGCCATCGACCGCCTGTATGCCTTCGGTGCTACGGGCTTCCCGTTCACCAAGACGGCCCTTTTGCTCGATAGCCATAGCGAGGGCGTCTATGATGCGGCGATCGCTATGTACAAGTCAACCTGTGCGTACTGCAAGTGGGAGGACCAGGGCATTGTCACCATCAGCGGTATGACCGAGCGTGACAGCATGGTCTCCTCGCCCAAGTTGGAAGAGGTGCGAGAGCTCGCTCGCAAACTCGCCTAAGGACAAGAAGAACGCATGGCAATCAGCGTTGGCGGAAAGCCTACTTCCCTTACCAAGAGGATTACTGATTGCCATGCGTTGATGTCCTTATGGACAATCTCCGCGTGCTAGGAGACTTTCTCGCTCAGGAACTCCCTGAATGCGGGGATGTCAAAGCCAACGAGACCACGCCCACGTTCCCCGATGACGCCGTCCTCGAGAAGGCGGCGTTTGTATTGGCTTGCGTAGTTGCTGGCGACGCCCATGCGTTTGGCTATCTCCGAGACCCTGCTGGGGCCAGAATCGGGCAGCATCGCGAGTAAAAACTCAATGTCTTTATCGGAAAGCTCTCGATAGGTCGTTTCGAGAATGCGATCACGCAGCTCCATGCGTGCGAGTAGGGAACCCTGCTGGACATCGGATGCACTGATTTGGGGCGAGTTCTCCGAAACATCCCAAGTGCGATATCCGACGAGCTGCATCATGTAGGGGAATCCGTCGACGGCCTTCACAGCATTCTCGAGCGCTTCTGGTGTGATTGAACGTCCTCCGGCCTCAACGGTTTTGCGAAACGCGTTTGCAATTTCAACGTCAGTGATTCGTCCTAACTGATGATATTGGGAACGCCTGAGGAACGAGACGGAATCGTTACGCAGCAACGCCGATACTTTGTAGGGCAGTCCTGCCATGAGTAGGGCAACTTTTTTACCTTCGCGTACAAAGTGCTGGTAAACAGAGGCAAATTGAAGCATTTCTTCGAGATCGACGGTGACTTCATCGATGGTAATGAGAAGTCCGATGTCATGTTTTTCGAGTTGCTTAAAGATGCCATTCATGCGCGTGCGCCAGTTGCCCTGAGCCTCTTGAGCATATGTCCAATCGATGCCCACTGGACCAATTTGAACGCCGTTTATGCGCGCATGAGGCTGTGAGAGGTAGCTATCTGCGGCTTCTTTGGTTCGCTCGATAATATCTTCGAGCATGCCTGGCATGGCGGAGACATTTGCTGCGATCCAACCGTGTTCAAGCGCCGTTTCTGAAAGGAGCGAGAGAAGCGCCGTCTTGCCCGTTCCCCTTGCGCCCGTAAAAATAGTCGACAGGTTTGGATCTCCCGGGCCGTTGATAAAACCACGGTTGATGTCACGCAGAATATGCTCGCGACCCGCTAGAAAGGGAGGGACGCTTCCGAACGTCGGGGTAAAGGGGTTCTTGCTGTACTCCATGGTGACTCCTTTGCAAGTTTTGCTAATTTTTGCAAGTTTTGCTAATTTTTGCAAGTTTTGCTAACAGCTGACCAAAGGGCATCGAAGCAGTGACGCTGACATTTTTTACGCAGAAAAATAAGCAGAAATCAATTTATCTGCGTTAAAAAATAGTTGAGAAGAAAAACGACGAGTCCCGGGCGCAATGCCGTTGCGTTCCGGGCCTCGTCGCTTTGAGAAGTATCTAACGGTCTCGTTGCCGTGGCACCTAGTCAAACAGGCTCGGCATGTCGTTTTCCTTCATGAGGGCACCGGCAGAAGGCAGGCTCTGTGCGGTGAACTTCTCGGCCGAGACGCCGGCGCCAAGAATCTCCTCGGTTGTGCCGACGGTGGTGACCGAGCGGCCCTTCTTAGCCGTAAAGGCCTGGACGCCCTGCGTGTTGGTGGTCGTCTTGGTCTTGAGCAACGACGTGTTGAAGTTCATCAGGCGATAGTCGCTCGAGACCAGTGCAATATCGCGATCTTCCTTGAGCACCTGGGCATACAGCAGTTTGCTGCCGCCGTAGATGGCGTTCTTAAGGCGCTTGCGGTTGGTCTTGGTAACGTATCCGGCAAGTGCGACGCGCACCACACGACCGTTCTCAAAGACAAACAGCACGTCGGCCTTGTAGTCCTCGGGGTCGATGACCCAGATGACACCCTCGTCGGGTTCCATCTCAAGATCGGTCGGCAGGTACGAGCCCAGCTGGGCCGAC
>CABRZJ010000035.1:0-17331 GCA_902475425.1 uncultured Collinsella sp. | reverse complement strand
TCTCCACCCGAGCATTGAATGAGGCTCCAACGCAAGTTGGGGCCTTTTTTCATATTGGCACACAAGGTCAAAGGCGGCACCATGATCCTCCTGGTCGACAAGATCGAAAAAAGCTTCGGCGCGCGCGTCCTCTTTAGCGGCGCGTCCTTCCAGATCAACCCCGGCGAGCGCTTTGCGCTCGTGGGACCCAACGGCGCCGGCAAAACCACCATGCTCAAGATCATCATGGGCATCGACAGCCCCGACGCCGGCCAGGTCCAGTACGCCAAGGACTGCCAGGTGGGCTACCTAGAGCAGGAAACCAACCTGGAGCAAAAGGACACCACCATCCTTGCCGAGGTCATGGCCGCTGCCAAGGAAATCCGCCGCATGGGCGAGCGCGCCAACGAGCTGCAGGCCCAGATCACCGAGCTCTCCGAGCAGGGCAAGGACGTCGACGCCCTCCTCAACGAGTACGGCCAGGTCCAGGACCGCTTTGAGCATCTGGGCGGCTACGAGCTCGAGAGCAACGCGCGCAAGATCCTGTCCGGCCTGGGCTTTAAGGTCACCGACTTTGAGCGCCCGTGCTCCGAGTTCTCCGGCGGCTGGCAGATGCGTATCGCACTTGCCAAGCTCTTCCTGCGTCACCCCGACCTGCTGCTTCTGGACGAACCCACTAACCATCTGGACCTCGAGAGCGTCCAGTGGCTGCGCGGCTTTATTGCCAACTACGACGGCGCCGTCCTCATCGTCAGCCACGACCGCGCCTTCATGGACGCCTGCGTCGACCACGTCGCCGCACTCGAAAACCGTCGCGTAACCACCTACACCGGCAACTACAGCAGCTACCTCAAGCAGCGCGAGGACAACCTGGAGCAGATGCGCGCCAAGCGCGCCGCCCAGGAGCGCGACATCGCCCACATGCAGGTCTTCGTCGATAAGTTCCGCTACAAGCCCACCAAGGCAGCCCAGGCCCAGGAGCGCATCCGCAAAATCGAGCAGATCAAAAAGGAGCTCGTCATCCTGCCCGAGGGCCACAAGCATATCGACTTTAAGTTCCCCGACCCGCCGCGCTCGGGCGATATGGTCGTGGGCCTCGAGGGCGTCTCCAAGTCATACGGCGACAAGCACATCTACAGTGACATCGACCTCAAGCTCTACCGCGGCGAGCATGTGGCGCTCGTCGGCCCCAACGGCGCCGGCAAGTCCACGCTCATGAAGATCCTCGCCGGCCTGGAGCCACCCACCACCGGCACGCGCGACCTGGGCACCAACGTCGGCGTCGCCTACTATGCCCAGCACGCGCTCGAAGGCATGACCGAGTCCAACACCGTCCTGCAAGAGATCGACACCGTCACGCCCAAGTGGACCGTGCCGCAGCAGCGCAGCCTGCTGGGCGCCTTCCTATTTAGCGACAACGATTCCATCGAAAAGCAGGTCCGCGTCCTCTCTGGCGGCGAAAAAGCGCGTCTGGCACTGGCCAAGATGCTCGTGGCCCCCGAGGCGCTCCTGTGCCTGGACGAACCCACCAACCACCTGGACATCGACTCGGTGGACATGCTCGAAAACGCCCTGCAAAACTTCCCCGGCACCATCGTGCTGATCAGCCACGACGAGCACCTGGTGCGCGCCGTTGCCAACCGCATCATTGACATCCGCGATGGCAAGGTCACGGTCTACGACGGCGACTACGACTACTACCTCTACAAGCGCGAGGACCTCGCGGCCCGCGCCGCTGCCGAGGCAGCAGGGGAGAGTGCGCCGGCCACGGCCAAGTCCGCCAAAGTCACCGCGGCCCAGCCCGATGCGCCCGCCGCCGCTTCCAAGCCTACCGAGGGCAAAAAGACCAAGGAGCAGAAGCGCGCCGAGGCCCAAGCCCGCGCCGCGCTCAACAAAAAGCTCAAGGGTGTGCGCAACCAGCTCAAGAAGATCGAGGCGGAGCTCGACAAAAAGCGCGCCCGCTATGACGAGCTTATGGAATTGATGGCCAGCGAAGAGCTTTATGCCGATCAGGACAAGTTCAATGCCGCGCTGGGGGAATATAACGGCCTTAAGCAAGAGCTGCCCAAGCTCGAGGACGAATGGCTGGAGCTTTCCACCCAGATCGAAGAGGAGACCGCGCGTGAACTCTCGTAAGGCCGCTGCCGTGGCGATGAGCATCATCGCCATCGCCTGTCGCATCTGCGGCATTTTTATGAGTGCGATGACTGTGTTGTTGTGCTTTAGCGGCCTCACCGCCAAGCTGCAGATCGTGGGCTTTGTCGTTGAGCTTTCGCGCGCGCTGCCGAGCGCCATCGCCGGCTACGGCGTCATCACCTCGCCCTTTGGCGGCGTATTCCGCCTGGATTACGCCATCGTGGCCGTCATCCTGTTTGTGGCCGACTACCTACTCGCTCGCGCCTCGCGCCGCGTCCGCTAGGGGAGCACCATGTCCAGCAGCTACATCATGAACCTGCTCGCGAGCGCCGTCGCCGTCATCGTCGGCATCGTGATCCACGAGAGTGCGCACGCCGCTGCGGCCTGGGCACTCGGCGATAAGACGGCCCGATCACGCGGCCGCGTGTCGCTTAACCCGCTCAACCATATCGACCCGTTTGGCACCATCATCTTGCCGCTGCTCATGCTTGCCGCCGGCGGCCCGGTGTTCGCCTTCGCCAAGCCCGTGCCCGTCTACCTCAACAACCTCAAGCACCCCAAGCGCGACGAGGTCCTGGTGAGCGTTGCCGGCCCCGCATCGAACATCGCGCTCGCGTGTCTTGCCGCGGTCCTCATGCGCCTGGCATATGGCAGCCTCTACACCAGCATGTCCTTTGCCCTGGCGTCACAGATCATGAACTTCGGCGCCACCTTTATCGTGGTCAACCTGTCACTCGCGTTCTTCAACCTCATCCCGATCCCGCCGCTCGATGGCTCGTCGATCATCGTGCCCTTCCTCAAGGGCAAGGCGCTCAACAACTACTACCATCTGCAGCAATACGCTATGCCCATCCTCATCCTGGTGCTGTACCTGCTGCCTACGTGGACCGGCATCGACGTAATCGGCCGCTATTTCGACGTTACCGTGTATCCGCTCGCTGAGCTGCTGCTCAACTTCGCAATCGCCGGCATCTAAGGTAAACTTACAGGTCGACCGTGCAAAACGGTCGCAACATGCACCCAAACCGCGCCGCGAAGGCGCCGTCAAAGGAGGTCGAAGATGTCGTATCGCGTGTCGACGCAGGTCTACAGCGGACCGTTCGACCTGCTGCTGCAGCTGGTAACCCGCCAAAAAGTAGATATCGGCGCCATCTCCATCAGCGAGGTGGCCGAGCAGTACCTTGCCGAGGCCGAGCGCATCGAGGCGCTGGACCTTGACGTGGCGAGCGACTTTTTGCTGGTCGCGGCAACCCTTTTGGACATCAAGGCTGCCTCTCTGGTGCCGCAGGAGGCCCCGCGCAAAGCCGATGACGACGATGACGAGTTCGACGAAGACCTCGAGGAGCTCAGCACGCTCGACGGCGACGCCTTGCGCGAGGTCCTGATCCAACGCCTGATTGCCTACAAACAGTTTAAAGGCGCGGCTGCGGCCCTCGGTGCCCGCATGCAGGCCGAAAGCCGCATGCACCCGCGTGTGGCCGGCCCCGACCCCGAGTTCTTGGGCCTCATGCCCGACTACCTGGCCGGCATCACCCTGCGCGGCCTCGCCGTCATCTGCGCCGACCTGGACGGCAAGCGCCAGACCTTCCTGCTGGAGGCCGAGCACGTGGCACCGCATCGCGTGCCGCTCGACCTGACGGTGGCCTCGGTCGACCGCTTTACCATGGCGCACCAAACCTGCACCTTCCGCGAGCTACTGGACGGCGATGCCACTACCGAGCAGCTCGTCGTCACCTTCCTAGCTATGCTTGAGCTCGCCAAGCGCGGCTCGCTCACGCTGAGCCAGGACGAGATCTTTGGAACCATCCGCATCAACCGCGTCGAGGGCGCCGAGGCCTATGTGCCCGGCGAGGGCCCCGAGCTCACCGAATAGGAGCCGCAACCATGTCAAGCCTTTCCACGCTGGAGGCAAACAGCCTCAAAGGCGCCCTCGAGGCGCTGCTGCTGGTGTCGAGCGACCCGGTGAGTGCGCCCGCGCTGGCCGGTGCGCTCGATATCGCCCCCGGCGAATGCGCGTCGCTGCTCGCCGAGCTCAAGGTTGAGTACGAGGAGGCCAACCGCGGCTTTCAGCTGCGCGAGGTCGCCGGCGGCTGGCGCCTGTTCACGCACCCCGCCTACCACGACGTGGTCGAGGCCTATGTGTTGAGCTGGGACACGCAAAAGCTGTCCCAGGCGGCGCTCGAAACCCTGGCCGTCATCGCATACCACCAGCCCGTAACGCGCGAGGTGGTCAAGGGCATCCGCGGCGTCAACTCCGACGGCGTCATCGCGTCGCTCGTGGACAAGGGTCTGGTGCGCGAGCTCGGCCGTGACCCCCAGCGCGGTCAGGCCATCATTTACGGCACGACCAACGCCTTCTTGGAAAAGTTCGGTCTGCGCTCCACCCGCGACCTGCCCGATCTGGAGCAGTTTGCCCCCGACGAGCAGTCGCGCCAGTTTATCCGTGAGCGCCTGAGCGGCCGCAGCATTCAGTCCACGCTCGAGGAGCAGGCCGAGGACCTGGACGAAGAGCGCGAACTGCTCGATACCGATGTTGAAGATGTTGAGGCGGTCGAGGACTTGGAGACCCTGGTCGTCGACGAGACCTCGGAGGAATTGCATGACGAGGACTAACGAAGTAGGGGAGACGCGCGCCATGGGCAACGCAGTACCCGCAACCGACGCCCAGCCCGTCTATCCGCACACCATGCGCCTGCAGCGTTTTTTGGCACGCGCGGGCGTGGCGAGCCGCCGCGGCTCAGAGGACCTGATGACCGCTGGCCGCGTGACCGTCAACGGCCAGGTCGCGACCGAGCTGGGCACCAAAGTCGATGTCGACCGCGATCATATTGAGGTCGACGACATGCCCGTCAAGCTCAACCAGGGCGCCGTGTACCTGATGCTCTACAAGCCGACCGGCTACCTCACCACCATGAGCGACCCGCAGGAGCGCCCTTGCGTGGCTGATCTGGTCCCGCGCGACCGCTTTCCGGGACTTTTCCCGGTGGGTCGCCTGGACCGCGACACCACGGGCCTTTTACTCTTTACCACCGACGGCGACCTGTCGCAGGACCTGCTGCACCCCAGCAAGCATGTCTATAAGACCTACCAGGCACTCGTGGACGGGCAACTGACCGACCGCGATCTAGAACCGCTCCGCCGTGGCATCGAGCTCGACGACGGCCTGTGCCAGCCGGCAATCTGCCGTGTCATTAACGCGCGCGAGGCCGAGGCAGTGGCGCCGCAAGGCGTCAAGCCCGGCACCACTGCCGTCGAGGTCATCATCCGCGAGGGCCGCAAGAATCAAGTCAAACGCATGCTGAGCAAGATCCACCACCCGGTGATCCGTCTGCACCGCTGCAACTTTGCCGGCCTGGAGCTCGAGGGCGTGGCCAAGGGCTCGTGGCGCGAGCTCACCGACCGCGAGGTGCAGATCATCAAAGGCGGCGGCATCCCGCCCAAGCAGGCGAGCTCCAAGCGCAACGGCGGCAAGCCCCAAGACACGCCCGCCAGCCGCACGCGTCACCACGGCAGCCACGGCTCCGCGCCCAGGCGCAACACCTACCGCGAGCGCTACACGAGCTAGGCAACCCGCCGAGCCGCAGCGTCCGCGTCCCATACCAGCACGTCAACCACCGAAAGGAAGCATTGCATGATCGTCGCCATCGACGGCCCCGCCGGTTCCGGCAAGTCCACCATCGCCAAGGAGATTGCCCGCCAGCTGGGCTTTAACAAGCTCGACACGGGTGCCATGTATCGCGCCGTCACCTTCGCCGCACTCGACCGCGGCATCGATCTGGACGACGAGGCTGCCATTGATGCCCTCGCCGAGCAGATCGAGATTCGCTTTACTAACGGCACCGGCGAGGACACGCGTCTGACCATCGACGGCCAGGACGCCTCGGCTGCCATCCGCACCCCGCAGGTGGACGCCAACGTGTCCAAGGTCTCGGCCTACCCGGGCGTGCGCGCGGCCATGCTCATCCATCAGCGCCGCGCCGCCGAGGACCGCGATATCGTGGCCGAGGGTCGTGACATCGGCACCGTCGTGTTCCCCAACGCGCAGGTCAAAGTCTTCCTGACCGCCGACCCGCGCGAGCGCGCCCGTCGCCGCGTGCTGCAGCGCCACCAAAACGACGCCCAGCCGCTCAGCGACGCACAGCTCGAGACCGAGGTCGACGAGACCCTCGACGCCCTCAAGCAGCGCGATAAGCTCGATAGCAGCCGCGAGGTCGCGCCGCTCGTGCCCGCCGAGGACGCGGTGCACGTCGACTCCACCGCCCACACCATCGATGAGGTCGTCCGCATTATCGAGGACCTCATCAACCAAAGGAGGTAACCCATGCGCCTGTTTAAGCAGACGCCCGAGGATTACTACAACGCCCCCTATGCCGAGTTCCCCGCGCTCATCCGCGGCACCGTCTTCGTGGTCATGGCAATCCTTTGGGCTTTCTCCAAGCTCATGTGGCGCTGGAAGGTCGAGGACGCCGATCTGTTATTTGAGCGCCAGGAAGGCCGCGGCAGCGTGGTCATCTGCAACCACACCTCAATGGCCGAGCTCCTGGCCGTAGAGACGGCGCTGTTCTTTGGCGGCCGCCGCATTCGCCCCATCTTTAAGTCTGAGTTTGCCAAGTCCAAGATCGTGCGCTGGGCCTTTAGCCGCGTGGGTGGCATTCCCGTCGAGCGCGGCACCGCCGACATGAAGTGCCTGCGCGCCGCCCAGCATGCGCTGCAGCGCGGCGAGGACGTCTTGATCTTCCCCGAGGGCACGCGCATCCGCTCGCGCGAGATCAAGCCCGAGGTCCACGGCGGCTTCGCGCTCATCGCCCAGATGGGCAAGGCGCCCGTCAACCCGCTCGCCATTTGTGGCTGGTCCGACATTACGCCTAAGGGCAAAAAGCTCATGCGCCCCAAAAAGTGCTGGATCCGTGCCGGCAAGGCCATCTCGCTTTCCGACGCTCCGGCCGAGCTAAAGCGCAAGGAGCGCCTGGCATGGTTTGAGTCCGAAGCCATGAGTCGCGTCTACGCCATGCGCGATGAACTGTGCGCCGAGCACCCGGGTAGGTTCTAGCCATGGGCGAGGATGTCATGAATACTGCCAAGGCTGTGTCCGGCAAGGCAGACGCCCCAACCATCGAAATCGCTGCCCACGCCGGCACCTGCTACGGCGTGCAGCGCGCGCTCGATATGGCCCTGGCGGCCGCCCCGCAGGCGGGGGAGACCGCTCAGGTCCACACCCTGGGTCCGCTCATCCATAACCCCATCGTGGTGCGCGAGCTTGCCGAGGCAGGCGTCGGTCTGGCCGACACCCTGGACGATGCCGCATCGGGCACCGTGATCATTCGCGCGCACGGTGTGGTGCCGCAGGTGATTGAGGCAGCTCGCGAGCGCGGCCTCGACGTGGTCGATGCTACCTGCCCCTACGTCAAGAAGGTCCACGTGGCCGCCGAGCGCCTGGTGCGCGAGGGCTATCGCGTGCTCGTCGTGGGCGAGCCGGGCCATCCCGAGGTTGAGGGCATCCTGGGCCATGCCGGCGATGACGCGCAGGTCGTGAGTTGCGCCGCCGATGCGGACGCGCTGCCGCTCAAAGGCAAGGTAGGCCTGGTTGTGCAGACCACCCAAACCGCGCAGAACCTGGCCGAGGTTGTAGCCTCCATCACCCCGCGCGTGCAGGAGCTGCGTGTGATCAACACCATCTGCGCCGCCACGAGCGAGCGACAGCAGGCAGCAGCCGCACTTGCCAACCGCTGCGACTGCATGGTCGTGGTGGGCGGTAAAAACTCGGGCAACACCCGCCGCCTGGCGCAGATTTGCGCCGATGTTTGCGAGCGCACACATCATATCGAGGAAGCTTCCGAGCTACAGGCCGCGTGGTTTACCGACGCTCACCACATCGGCATCACAGCCGGAGCCTCCACCCCGCAAGAACACATCGAGCGCGCCGTCGAGCGCATCAAGGAGCTTTGCCGCTAATCATGGACCAGACCGTACCCGCATACGCCGCCGAGGTGGCCGATTACGGGCGCAGCCGCGACCCCGAGCCGGGTGATGGCGCGCTTGTAAAGAGTGTGCGTCCCGAATCGCCCGCATGGGATGTGGGTATCGAGCCGGGCATGCGCGTGCTCACGGTCAACGGCGAACAGCTGACCGATATGATCGTGTGGCTCTGGGAGGCCGACGACGACACCGTCGAGCTGGAGGTTTTCGATCCGCGCGACGGCACCGTCACCCCCGTTGAGCTTGATCGCTTTCCCGGCGAGGACTGGGGTCTGGAGTTCGATGGCCCCATCTTCGATGGCATGCGTACCTGCGTGAACGCCTGCGTGTTCTGCTTTATGACCATGCTGCCCAAGGGCGGACGCTCCACGCTCTACATCCGCGATGATGACTACCGCCTAAGCTTTTTGCAGGGCAACTTCGTCACGCTGACCAACCTCACCGACGAAGATGTGCAAAACGTCATCCAACGCAACATGAGCCCCATGAACGTGTCGGTCCACGCCGTGAGCCCCGACGTCCGCCGCCGCATGATGGGCCGCAACGCCCAGCGCGGCATGGACGTGCTCGAGGCCATCATGGCAGCCGGCATCGAGATCCACGCCCAGATTGTGCTGTGTCCCGGCATGAACGACGGCGAGGAGCTGGAAAAGACCCTGCGCTTTTGCGAGGAGCACGAGCAAATCACCAGTCTGGGCATTGTGCCGCTCGGTTTTACCAAGCATCAGAACCGTTTTAGCTGGTCCTACAGCGACAAGCCCGAGCTAGCGCGCGAGACCATTGCCATGATCCGACCGTTCCAGGACCGTGCCTTCGAGCGCTTTGGCCGCCACACCTTCCAGATGAGCGACGAGTTCTACTTGGATGCCGGCATCGAGCCACCCGAGGCGGACTTTTACGACGGCTACCCGCAGTACTACGACGGCATCGGTATGATCCGCTCCTATCTGGACGAGACCGACAACGTGCTCGCCGCCGATGCCGAGCGCCTGCGCCGAGTTCGCGAGGCAATCGCCGAGCGCAACCAGCGCCTTCTGTGCCTCTCCGGCGCCAGCGCTCGCGACACCGTGGCGCGCTTTGTGGAGTCGCCGCATGGTCTCGCCGGCACCGTCACAGCCATCAAGAACCGCTACTTTGGCGGCAACGTGGACGTGACCGGCCTCATCGTCGCGTGTGACATTCTGGAGCAGCTGCCGCAGGATCTCTCTGGGGTTATGCTCTTTGTGCCTAAGCTCATGTTCAACGCTGACGGCATGACGCTTGACGAGTATCATCGTGACGATTTACTCGCAAGCCTTACCAGTCGCGGCGCCGAGGTTCATGTGGTGTCGACCATGCCGCATGAGCTGCTCGATACCCTGGAGCACATCCTTGGCATTGTGCCTGCCGACTCTAACACTTCCACTGACCCTACCCATTAAAGGAGAGCAGATGAAACCTATCGTCGCCGTCGTCGGACGCCCCAACGTGGGCAAGTCCACGCTCGTTAACCGCCTGGCCCAGACCTCGGACGCCATCGTCCACGAGTCACGCGGTGTCACGCGCGACCGCTCGTATCACACGGCCGATTGGAACGGCCGCGAGTTCACCATCGTCGACACGGGCGGCATCGAGCCGCTCAAGAGCGATGACGTCTTTGCCACGTCCATCCGCGACCAGGCGCTCGCCGCCGCCGAGGAAGCCGCCGTCATCCTGTTTGTGGTCGACGGCCGCACCGGCGTCACCGAGGAGGACGAGTCGGTCGCCCGCATGCTCAAGCGCTGCGACAAGCCGGTCTTTCTGCTGGTAAACAAGCTCGACAACCCCGATCGCGAGAACGACAGCATCTGGGAGTTCTATTCGCTCGGCATCGGTGAGCCCACGCCGCTCTCGGCCCTGCACGGTCATGGCACGGGCGACCTGCTCGACGACATCGTGGCCCTGCTTCCCGAGGAAGAGGACGAGGTCGCCGATGAGTTCCCCGACGCGCTGAACGTCGCCATCATCGGCCGCCCCAACGCCGGTAAGTCCTCGCTGTTCAACCGCATCCTGGGCGCCGACCGCTCCATCGTGTCCAACATTGCCGGAACCACGCGCGACGCCATCGACACGGTCGTCGAGCGCAACGGCAAGCACTACCGCATGGTCGACACTGCGGGCATCCGTAAGAAGAGCACCGTGTACGAGAACATCGAGTACTACTCGATGGTCCGCGGCCTGCGCGCCATCGACCGCGCCGACGTGGCGCTGCTCGTCGTTGACGCCTCCGTGGGCGTTACCGAGCAGGACCAGAAGGTCATGGGCCTTGCCATCGAGCGCGGTTGCGCCATCGTGGTGCTGCTCAACAAGTGGGACCTGCTCGACGACGACCGTAAGCGCGAGGCCTGCATGGAGACCATCGACCGCCGTCTGGGCGTCATGGCTCCCTGGGCCCAGTACCTGCGCATCTCTGCCCTCACTGGCCGCAGCGTCGAGAAGATCTGGGCAATGGTAGACGCTGCCGAGAAGACGCGCTCGCAGAAGATCAGCACCTCACGCCTCAACACGTTCCTCACCGACCTGCGCGAGTTCGGTCATACCGTGGTGGACGGCAAGCGCCGCCTGCGTATGCACTACGTGACCCAGACGGGCGTCAACCCGCCGACGTTCACGTTCTTCGTCAACCACAGCGACCTGGTCAACGACACCTACCAGCGCTACGTAGAGAACCGCATGCGCTCGACCTTCGACTTTGCCGGCACGCCCATTCGACTCTTCTTTAGGAAGAAGGAGCAAAAGGATGCATAATCCGATTCTTCTGACCGCCATCTGCGCCGTGGTCTCGTTCTTTATCGGGGCGATTCCGTTTGGTCTGATCCTGGGCCGCGTGTTCAACCACACGGACATTCGTAAGGCGGGCTCCGGCAACATCGGCACCACCAACGCCCTGCGCGTGGCCGGCCCCAAAGTGGCCGCGCTCACGCTGCTGCTAGACTGCCTTAAGGGCGCCATCTGCGTCCTTATCGCGCGTCCGCTCATTGCCGACTTGGGCTATGGCTTCCCCGTGAGCATTATGGCCCCCGGTGCCGCCGGCGACTGGATGCTCGGCGTCATCTGCCTGGCAGCCGTGTGGGGCCATATCTTCTCGCCCTACCTCAACTTCCATGGCGGCAAGGGCATCGCAGTTGGTCTGGGCGTCATCCTCGCCTGGTACTGGCCCATCGGACTTTCGCTGCTGGGCATGTTTATCGTGGCCGTCGCCATCACCAAGTTTGTGTCGGTGGGCTCGCTTGCCGCGGCCATCGGTCTTCCCATCGCTGCCTGCGCGGTCTTTCCGTACAGCAGCCTCGGACTTAAGTTTTGCATGGCGCTGATCGGCATTACTGTGGTGTGGGCCCATCGTACGAACATCAAAAAGCTCATGACAGGTAAGGAGTCCAAGCTCTCGTTTACCAAGCGCGTCACCGAGCCCGACGATAAGTAGGAGAGAGTCATGAATGTTGCGCTGATTGGCTCTGGCTCGTGGGGAACCGCCGTCGCCGGCCTTGCCGCCGCGCGAGCCGTGCGCGTGACCATGTGGGCCCATAGCGAGCAGACGGCCGCCGGCATTAACGGTGAGCACCGCAACCCCCGCTACCTTGTGGGCTACGAGCTGCCGAACAACGTGGTAGCAACGACCGAACTCGCCCAGGCGCTCGACGGTGCCGATGCGATCATCTTTGCCGTGCCCTCCACGCACTTGCGCGACGTGTGCCATCGGGCAGCGCCCTTTATCGCCGCCGATACCCCGGTGCTCTGCCTCACCAAGGGTATTGAGCCCGAGTCTGGCCTGCTCATGAGCGAGGTCATCGCCAATGAGATCGGCAACGAGGCACGTGTCGCGGCGCTTTCGGGCCCCAACCATGCCGAGGAGATCTGCCGCGGCGGACTTTCTGCCGCCGTCATCGCCAGCAAAGACGCGCAGGTAGGGGAGACCTTTAAGAACCTGCTCCTATCCACGGCCTTCCGCATCTACCTGTCGCAGGACATGACCGGTGTCGAGGTCTGCGGCGCCATGAAAAACGTTATCGCCATCGTGTGCGGCATCTCCGCCGGCACCGGTGCCGGCGACAACACGCTCGCCCTCATCATGACGCGCGGCCTGGCCGAGATTAGCCGTCTGGTGCATGCCCGCGGCGGTCAAGCTATGACCTGCATGGGACTTGCCGGCATGGGTGACCTCATTGCCACCTGCACCTCGGAGCATTCGCGCAACCGCACCTTTGGCTACGAGTTTGCCCACGGCGTGTCGCTCGACGAGTATCAGACGCGCACGCATATGGTGGTCGAGGGCGCCGTCGCGGCCCGCAGCGTGAGCGAGCTTGCCCGTTCACTGGGCGTAGACATTCCGCTCACCTTTGCCGTGGAGCAAACGCTCTACAACGGTGTTACTTTGGATAGGGCGCTCGAGATTCTTACCGACCGCGTACCCTCCCAAGAGTTCTACGGACTCACCGATTAGCGCAGAAAGGCTACTACCATGGGTTCCATCAAAATCGCTCCGTCCGTCCTTTCGGCCGACATGGCCAACCTCAAGGGCGAACTCGACAAGATCGCCGGTGCCGACTACGTGCACTTCGACGTTATGGACGGTCACTTTACCGGCAACCTCACCTTTGGCGTCGACATCCTTAAGGCCGTCAAGCGCTCCACCGATGTACCGGTCGACGCGCACCTCATGGTGTCGAACCCCGACGAGACAGTCGATTGGTATGCCGACGCCGGTGCCGACATGATCACCGTGCACTACGAAGCTTCCACGCACCTGCACCGCACGCTCACCCATCTGCAGCAGCGCGGCGTCAAGGCTGGCGTGGTGCTCAACCCCGCCACCCCCGTGTGCGTACTCGAGAGCATCATCGACGTCGTCGATATGGTGCTGCTCATGAGCGTGAACCCGGGCTTTGGCGGCCAGAGCTTTATCCCGGGCACTCTGCATAAGCTCCACGAACTCAAAGCCATGTGTGAGCGCCACGGCGTGTCGCCCATGATCGAGGTCGACGGCGGCATCTCTTCCAAAAACATCGCCGAGGTCGTCAAGGCCGGCGCAAATGTCCTGGTGGCCGGTTCTGCCGTATTTAAGTCCGAAGATCCCGCCGCCGAGGTTGCGCTGCTGCAGAAGCTGGGCAACGAGGCTGCACAGGAGGCATAAACCCTTATGACCGCAGGTCAAAACCGCATACCCGTGAATCTTGACTATGCCGCCTCGACGCCCATGCGCGCCGAGGCGCTCCTTGCGCAGCGCGAGTACGACGACAGCGAGCTTGCCGGCGTCAACCCCAACTCGCTGCATTCGCTCGGCCGCAAGGCCGCTGCGCGCCTAGAAATGGCGCGTCGCGAGATTGCCCGCAGCTTTGGCGCGCGCGTCCGTCCGTCCGAGGTTATCTTGACCAACGGCGGTACCGAAGCAAACCAGCTGGCGCTCCTCGGACTTGCCGAGGGTGCTCGTCAGCGCGATCGCAAGCGCGACCGCGTGATCGTGTCGGCGATCGAGCACGATTCGATTCTGGATAACCTGCCGCTGCTGCGTGCCGCCGGCTTTACCGTCGACCTGGTGCAGCCCTGCCGCGCGGGCTACATTGAGCCTACCACGCTTGTCGAGCTGCTAGGCGACGACGTGGCGCTCGTGAGCATTATGGTCGCCAACAACGAGACCGGCGTGGTGCAGCCCATCCGCGAGCTTGCCGCGGTCGCGCATACCGTGGGCGCCCTGTTCCACACCGATGCCATCCAGGGGTATCTGCACATTCCGCTCGATGCCGCCGAGTTGGGCGTCGATGCCATGTCCGTCGCCGCCCACAAGATTGGCGGTCCTGTGGCATCCGGCGCGCTTTACGTTAAGACCCGCACGCCGCTGCGTCCGCGCATCTTTGGCGGTGGACAGGAAGCCGGCCGTCGTGCCGGTACGCAGGATCTGCGCACGCAGTTGGCTTTTGCCGCTGCCGCCCACACGTTGGCGCCCCGCGTGGCCCAGGAGCGTGCGACGCTGCAGGCCCTGTCCGACAAGCTCTACGCCGCGCTTACGGCCCATCCGCGTATTCATGCCACCATGGGCGACTACGCACAGGCCGATCGTCTGCCGGGTATGGTTTCAATCTACGTCGACGGCATGGACTCCGAGGAACTCATCGTTAAGCTCGATGCCGCTGGCTTTGAGGTTTCGGCCGGATCGGCTTGCTCGAGCGGCAGCATGGACCCGAGCCACGTGCTCAGCGCCATGGGCATTGGTCGCGAGCAGGCGCTAGGCGCACTGCGCATCTCCTTCGATGACCGCGTGAATCCAGGCGATCTGGACGAGTTTGCCCAGACGCTGCTCTCGATCGTAGGCGGCGCATGATCGTCGCCGAGCTCGAGCGCGCCCTGTTTGCGCGCTATCCCAAGGCGGATGCCGAGCCCTGGGACCACGTAGGCTTATCCGTGGGCGACCCTGCCGTGGAGATTACCGGCGTTGTCTGCGCGCTCGATGCGACCGAGGCTAATGTTCGCCGCGCACAAGAAGCCGGCGCCAACGTGCTGCTGACGCATCATCCTATATACATCAAGGCACCCGAGGCCTTTTGTCCGGCGGATGCCACGCGCCCCCAATGCAGCGCGGCGCTCTACGAGGCAGCGCGTTGCGGCGTGAGCATCATTTCGCTCCATACCAATCTGGACCGCTCACACGAGGCGCGCACCTGCCTGAGCGAGCTGCTGGACGCTGAGCCCATGAGCTCGCTGGAACATGTGGACGAGCCTGAACTCACCGGCCTGGGTGCACTCGCGACCCTCGACGACCCCTGCAGCCTGCGTGACCTCGCCGCCCGTGCCGCAACGACATTTGGCAGCGACCCTCGTGTGTGGGGCGAAGCCGATCGCCCGTGCCGCACCGTCGCCATTTTGGGCGGCTCCCTGGGCGACTTTGGAGAGCTCGCCATCGCCGCGGGCGCGGACGTTGTCGTGACGGGCGAAGCGGGCTACCACGTGGCGCAAGACCTTGCCTTGCGCGGGCTGCCGACGATCTTGCTCGGCCACGACCGCTCCGAGGAGCCGTTCGTTGATATATTGATGAACTCTGCAGTTGACGCCGGGGTCGACCCCCGTCATGCGATTAAAATACTGAACCCTTGCCAATGGTGGACTGTGACAAAAGGAGAGAACTTATGAGCGCCGGCGCTACGCTACTCAAGCTGCAACAGATCGATTTGGAGCTCGCCCGCAACAAGAGCGAACTTGCCAATATGCCGGAGCTCAAGGAGCTCGCTTCCAAGCGCAAGACCTATGTGAAGCTCAAGTCTGAGATGACCAAGCTCTACGCCCAGCGCAAGGATCTGGACATTGAGCTCGACGATCTCAACACCACCGAGATTCAGACCAACAACGCCATCGAGGCTGCCAAGAAGCGCCATGTCGACGGCTCCGACTACCGCGAGGTTCAGGACCTGGAGAATGAACTCGCCACCCTGGCCAAGCGTCTGGACAAGATTGAGCACACCCGCAAGGACGTCGTTGTCGCCCATAAGGAGGCGCTCGACCGCGAGGCCCGCGCGCAGGCAATCATCTCCAAGTTCGAGGAGGGCGTGAAGGCCGATACCAAGGCTGCCCGCGCCAAGGCTGCCGACCTGCAGGCTCAGATTGACGCCGCCACTAAGGAGCGCACCGCGCTTGCCGCCACGCTGCCGGCCGACGTGCTCACCGACTACGAGCGTCTACTCAAGCAGTTCCGCGGCCTGGCCGTCGAGACCATCCAGGGCAACATCCCCACGGTCTGCCACACCGCGCTGCAGGCATCGTCCATGAGCGACCTCAACCACGATGGTAGCGAGATTACGCACTGCCCGTACTGCCACCGCCTCCTGGTGCTCCCGAGCAAGGAAGCCTAGCGATGACGCCGGCATCCAACAATTCAATGCAACTTGAGGGAAAAACGATCCTGCTGGGCATTACCGGCGGGATCGCCGCCTATAAGTCGTGCAACATCGTGCGCCTGTTGCAAAAGCGTGGCGCGCGCGTCAAGGTCGCTATGAGCGAGCATGCCACCGAGTTTGTGGGCCCGCTCACCTTTCGTGCGCTCACCAACGAGCCCGTTGCCGTGGGCCTATTCGACGACCCCTCCGACCCCATCCACCACATTTCGCTGGCGCAGGAGCCCGATCTGGTGGTCGTGGCGCCCGCGACGGCCAATATCATCGCCAAGATGGCCAACGGCATCGCCGACGACCTCATCTCCACCACGCTGCTGGCAACGCCACGACCCATTGTGATCGCGCCGGCCATGAACAATGGCATGTGGAAAGCGCCGGCGACGCAGGCCAACATGGCCACGCTGCGCGACCGTCGCGTCCATGTGGTGGGGCCCGGCAGCGGCTACCTTGCCTGCGGCGACGTGGACACGGGACGCATGAGCGAGCCCGAGGACATCGTCGAGGCCGTCTGCCAGGTGCTCAACTCCGCACCTCAGGATCTTGCGGGCAAGCGCATCGTGATCACCGCCGGCCCCACGCACGAGCCGATCGACCCCGTGCGCTTTATTGGCAACCGGTCGTCGGGCAAGATGGGCATCGCTCTGGCGGGGGAGGCCGCTCGCCGCGGTGCTGCGGTCACGCTTGTGCTGGGGCCGACATCGCTCGATGTTCCTCGCGGTGTGGAGTGCTTGCGCGTACAGACCGCCGCAGAGATGTTGCAGGCGGCAGTGGGCGCCTTTCAGACGGCCGATGCGGCCATTTGCGCGGCGGCCGTCGCCGACTACACCCCCGCATCCCCTGCCGACCATAAGCTCAAAAAGGCCAACGAACGCCTGGATCGCATCGAACTAGTCGAGACGGTCGATATCTTGGCCGAGCTTTCGCGCCAAAAGGGAGAGCGGTGCGTGATCGGCTTTGCGGCCGAGACCGATAACGTCGTGGAGTACGCGCAGCGAAAGCTCGCCCGCAAGGGTTGCGATGCCATTATCGCTAACGATGTCTCGCGCGCCGATTCGGGCTTTGGAACCGATACCAACAAGGCCTGGATCGTGAGTACAGCGGGCACGCAAGAACTTCCCGTGCTAACAAAACCCCAGCTCGCAGATACAATTTTGGACTTGCTTCAAAATTTGTAAAAAAGTTCTTGCACAAGGACAAAGTTTCGGGTTAATATACTCCCTGTTGCGAGCGAGAGCAGAGCAACAAAGAAAAGCTTCGGGACGTGGCGCAGCTTGGTAGCGCACTTGACTGGGGGTCAAGGGGTCGCTGGTTCGAATCCAGTCGTCCCGACCAGAAGTTTGCA
>CABRZJ010000034.1:0-17608 GCA_902475425.1 uncultured Collinsella sp. | reverse complement strand
CTACGATGTGCTGTGTGCCGGCACGGTAGCCGGATCGTAGGAAGGATGAATAATGGCAAAAGAGGGAAAGAAGCCGATCGGCAAGATTGTCCTAGGCATCATCGTGGTGCTGGTTATTGTCGGTGCCGTGGGCTCTATGGGCGACAACTCAACCGATTCGTCTGCGAGCGATTCGGCAAAACCTGCCGAGACGACACAGCAGGCTGAGGAGCGAAAAGAACCGCAAGAACCGTATACCATTGCTGACGAGGCTGAAGACACTTCCAATCAGTTTACCTATAAGATCACGGGCACGCTGACCAATAACACGGACAAGGAAAAGAGCTACATTCAGATTGAATATGTTCTGTACGATGCCGATGGCAACCAGGTTGGAACGGCTCTTGCAAACACCAATCATCTGAAGGCGGGCGGCTCCTGGAAGTTCGAGGCGCTGGGTACGGTGTCTCCCGACCAGGTTGCTAGCTGGGAGCGTTCGGACGTAAGCGGTTTCTAGCATGTTGCATGCACTGGGGGAGGTGAAGTCGTATGCCCGATAAAAAGCTGACTGACGAGTTACTCAATGAGCTTCTCGACGCGCCAAACATCGATGGCTATATCAAAGAACACGATTTTGCCGCCCCGTCGCTTTCGAACTACCTGAAGCAGCTACTGCAGGAAAAGGGCTTGGAGCGCTCGCGCGTGGTTCGTATGGCCGATCTCAATGAGACCTTTGGCTATCAGATTTTTACCGGTGCGCGGCATCCGAGCCGCAATAAGGTGCTGCAGATCGCCTTTGCGATGGCGCTGACGCTCAAAGAGACTAACCGTGCGCTGACGGCTGCCGGGGTAAGCGTCCTTAACTGCAAGGACCGCCGCGATGCGATTATCATCTTTTGCATCGATCGCGGGTGCAGCCTCCAAAAGGTCAACGAGGAGCTGTATCGCTTTGGCGAGGAGACGGTGAGTTAGCGGCTGATATCTGAGCCGGCGGAGCTGCCGAACAACGATGCAAACGAACGGGGCGCGGATGCCATGGGGTGTCTGCGCCCTGCGCTATGATGGAGGCTATGGATACTCAGACCCCAACATATTCCGATGACGAGCTGACCGCAGCGCTTGCCGAGCACCTGGCGTCGCTCGATTGCGACGACAGCTATCGCGTGGAGCGTGTACTTAAGCGCTCGGCCGTTGAAACAACCGAGCTCGTGTACTTTGAAGGAACCGGCGGTGGCTCGCTCGGCCCCTTTGTCCGTAAACGCATCGATGCTTCGGCTCAAATCGGCGGGGCATACGAGCGTCTGTTTGCCGTTCAGCGGGCAGGCAGGCGTTTTGAGCACCTGCCCAGAATCGTCGATTGTCGTCGTGTGGGCGACGAGCTCAACGTGGTTATGGAATACATCGAAGGGGAGACGCTCGGGGCGCTGGTGGACCGTCTGGGAGCCACCCCCGATTATGCGCGTGAATTGTATCCTGTCCTTTGCGACGCCGTGGGCGAGCTCCATACCGGTTTTGCAATGGCGGGGGAGACGTCGGCGCCGGTGATCCATCGTGACCTCAAGCCGTCGAATATCATCGTGACAGGTGCCAACTATACGCCTGATGACGGCCTGACGTTTTCATCGCTGGTGATTATCGACCTGGGGATCGCGCGCGTATGGCACGATGGCGCCGATGCCGACACCGTCAAGTTTGGCACGCGACCCTATGCGCCGCCCGAGCAGTATGGGTTTGGGCAGACGAGCGTGCGAAGCGACGTCTACGCACTCGGCGCCCTGTTGTTCTTCTGCTTGACGGGAGTCGACCCTAAACCAGGGCTTGACATGCGCGAGCAATGCGAGGCGCGTGGCATTCCCACTCCACTGGCCGATGTCATCTGCATGTCGATGGCGCTCGACCCGGCCAAGCGTTTTGCGAGTGCGGAAGCGTTGGGACGGGCGACGCGCGCGGCATACGACCTGATTCACCCCGTGCGGCCTCCTGCGCCTGCGCTTGTCCATACTCCGGCCTTGGAGACGGGGTTGACGCCCCAAGGGCTCCGAAACCCCGCAGAGCTTCCTAGGCCTGCCACCTCCGCTGCATGCGGTCTGCTCTCTCGTGTTCCGGAGTCTCTGGGGCGCATTTGGAATACGCTCGTCTGCTTCTCGCTGCTTGTGTTCTTTGCCGGAAGTCACTTTGCCGTCTTTCACCCCACCGGAGCAAACCAAAGCTACCCGACGTGGTTTCTCATAATCGAGTATTTTTTCTTTGTCGATGGCCTTATGGTGCTTATGCATTTTGCGCTGCTCGATAAGCGCCGTCTTCGTCGGCGATTCGCACTGCTCGACAGCTATCGCGGCAAGAAACTCGCGAAACTCTGGCTCAAGGCATTGGGTGTGCTGCTCCTATGCATGATCGTCATAGTCGCGGTTGCCAATGCGACCGGCGTCGTCGATACCTCCGCTACCTAAAAGAAAAGGGCCCCGTTGGGGCCCTTTGCAGTTGCACTTAGATGCGGTTCATCTGAGCGGCGACTTTGTTGTACCAGTCCTGCCACGTGGGCGGGCAGTACTTTTTGGCCGCAGCCGGGGTAAGGGTGGAGCCGTAGTTGGCGCCCAGATAGGCAACGTGAGCGGAGATGCCCTCGCTCCAGCTGCCAAAGCTGCGCCAACCGCCGCCACGTGCACTCCAGCCCCAGGCGTTATAAGAATTGGCGCAATAAGCACCCTTTGTGCTCTCGATGCAGGCGATGGCGGGGGACCAACGGGGGTCGACACCGGTATTCCAAGCGGCGACGGCAAAGTTGTAGCCCTGGCCTGCCATGGGGGAGCCGGCGAGATAATTGTCGATGCGGCTCGTCCACTCATTAATGAACGAATCGTAATCGGAGCTACCGGTATTGGCGTTGTTCACCGTGGTGTCGATGGTGGTGTTGGTGTTGGTGGCCTGGCTGCTGGAATTGCTGCCGCTTACGCCCTCGCCCGAGAGCTTCTCGGCGGCAGCGGCCTTATCGGCCTCAAGCTTGGCAAGCTCGGCGGCATTTTCCTGCTCTGCTTTTGCCTGTGCCTCGCTGCGGAGCTGCTGGGCCTGCGCCAGCGCATCCTCGGCGTTTTTCTGCTCTGCCTCAAGCTGAGACTTGGCTTGCTGGAGCTCGGCCTTGTTCTGCTCGAGTTCGGTTTGCATGTTATTGAGCTCTTCGATCTCGTCGACGCTCGAGCTCGTGATCTGGTTGGTGTATTTGCAGGTCGTGATGAACTCACCCAGGCTCTGCGCGTTGACCAGGAAGCTCACGATGGGATTGGTGCCCTTCTGATACTTGTACAGATCGCGCATGGCGGAGCTTGCCTTGGCCTGCTGCTCGGGAAGCTTGGCCTCGATTTCCTCGATGCTTGCCTCATTGGAGTCAATCTGCTTTTGCAGGTCATCGAGTTTGGTGCGGGCGTCGTTGTAGGCGCTCGTGGCGGCTTCGATCTTCTGCTGGGCTGCGGAAAGCTGGTCCTGCGTTGCCTGCGAGGCGGCATACGCCGCAACGGGGGAGAGCATCGGCGTGGCCGTCAGCGCAACGGCGAGCACGGCGCTCGTGATGATACGAGCCGGCTTCGACGCAATGAACGCTGCGGTGCGATGATTCGAATGCTGCATCCAGTCCCTCTGCAATCAATCGTAGGTTATGGTTCGAACGGTATTCTACTACTGCTTTCGACCTCAACTTGAACCTTAAAGGTTCCAAAGGGTCAAGTTGAACTTGAGGCTTTGGCTTTGACCTGCAGTTATGATGAATTGTTGAGAAACCATAGAGTTCAACTTTAACGTTACAGAGCTCTGTTTGAGAGGAGTTTTGGGCTGTAAAAGCCATCTCAACGTGGGGTTTTATAACTACAGCGTGCCCTTCTGGCGAGCCTGCTCAATCTCTTCGAGGGCCTCGGCGGGGGTGAACGAACAGGTGCCGTCGCCGAGCTTGACTACCTGGATTTCGTCACCGGCGTTGACCTCTCCGCCCTTTAGTACCACGCCGAAAACGCCCTCGTGGGGAAAGATGCAGTCGCCGGCGAGATAGTAGATGGCGCAACGGGTGTGGCAGACCTTGCCGATTTGGCTGATTTCGACGAGCACGTCGTTTCCAAGCTTGAGCTGTGTGCCCAAAGGGAGCGAGAGCAGGTTGATGCCCCGGGTTGTGAAGTTCTCCCCAAAGTCACCCTCGTGTACGTCGAGCCCGCGTGCCTGCGCCGTCTGGATGGACTCCGCGGCTAAAAAGGAAACCTGACGGTGCCAATGTCCGGCGTGCGCATCGGTGGCGAGGCCAAATTGCTCTATAACGGTGTCGCGTCCATCGGCGACGGGCGACTTGCGAGTGCCCTTGTGTACCGACGTGTTGATCGAGACGATGTGGGCGGGTCCGTTGTAGGCGTCGTTTGCCGTGCACAGGGGAGCGGTCGCTTTCGCACGTTTCGCCAGCTCGCGCCTCGCGGCATTGAGGATGGGATTATCGGTCGGATGGTCTTGGGGCACGTGCGCGCCTTTCGCTCGAGGATGTCAATACACTGAATCCTACAACAATGGTAGGTTCATTGCCCGTTGTCATACAACGGTGAGCGCCGTCTTCGTGCTGGCCTTCGTGCTGGACGATTACGTCGATTGCCATAGATACGGTGGAGCTTTGGGCGCCGGCGGCTTGGCACGCTAAAATAAATCAGTTGCGCAAAGACCGCCCGTTGTGTGGGCAGTTCATGATAGGAAGTTTCCATGGCATTGCAATTTACAGAGCGCGAGTTCATTCCCGTGCTGCTTGGTGGCGACATCAACGCCTATTCGGTGGCGCGCGCCTTCTACGAGGAGTACCAGGTCAAGAGTCTGGTCTTTGGCAAGTATCAGACGGGTCCCGCGTACCGCAGCCAGATTATCGACTACACGCCCAACGTGGATATCGACACCATGCCCGTGATGCTCAAAACCGTCAACGGCATTGCCCAAGCGCATGCCGACAAGACTATTGTCCTTGTGGGCTGCGGCGACAACTATGTCGCTCTCGTGGCTCAAGCCAAGGATGCTCATGAGCTGGCGGATAACATCGTCGCTCCCTACGCGCCCTACAGCATGCTCGAGCAGTGCCAGAAGAAGGAGATCTTCTACGAGCTGTGCGAGAAGCATGGCGTGCCCTATCCACACACGTTTACCTTTACCAAGGCGATGCTCAATGCTCAGGGTGAGGCGCCTGCCGAAGTGCTCGACCAGATCGATTTTCCTTACCCGATGATTCTGAAGCCTTCTGACGGCATCATGTGGTGGCAGCATGAGTTCGAGGGCCAGAAGAAGGCCTATGAGATTGCCGACCGCGCCGAGCTGGAACAGGTCATTCGCGATTCGTATGCCAGCGGCTACACCGACGATCTGATCTTGCAGGATCGCGTGCCCGGCAACGACGAGTACATGCGCGTGCTCACCAGCTATTCCGACCGCAACGGTAAGGTCCGCATGATGTGCCTGGGCCATGTGCTGCTCGAGGAGCATCAGCCCCACGGTGTCGGCAACCATGCCTGTATCATTACCGAGCCTAACGACGAACTCATGGGCGGCGTGCGCAAGTTGCTCGAGGACCTTCACTTTGTGGGCTATTCCAACTTTGACGTTAAGTACGACGAGCGCGACGGCTCGTTTAAGTTCTTCGATTTCAACACGCGTCAGGGCCGCAGCAACTACTACGTCACTAACAGTGGCTTTAACGTTGCCAAGTATGTGGTGGACGAGTATGTGTTCAACCGCCCGTTTGAGCCGGAGTTTGTGACGGCGCAGGACGAGGCCCTGTGGATGGTCGTCCCCATGGGCGTCGTCGACAAGTACGTCAAGGATCCCGAGCTGCGCGCTAAGGTGCATCGCCTGGACAAGGAAGGTAAGGGCGCCGACCCTTCGTTTATGAAGGGCGACTTTGTCTTTAACCGCTGGCTGCGCATGTGGCACACCAAGCTGCGCCACTTTAAGCTGTTCAAGACGTATTACAAGTAGATGAGTGCGGCGTCCGTCCGGTTTGCATCGGGCGGGCGCGGGTATGATACGCGCAATTGCGCAAGCGTTACCAAGGAGGCGGCGATGGAAAAGCTGGGAGTTATCGGCGGCATGGGCGCCGAGGCCACGTCGTATTACTACGACCAGGTGGTGCGTCATACGGCTGCTGCCTGCGATCAGGAACATATCGACATGGTGGTGCTCTCCAAGTCGACCATGCCCGACCGCACGTTGGCCATTAAGACCGGCGAGCATGCCAAGCTGCTGGCGACCATGAAAGAGTGTGCCCAGGCACTCGAGTCGCTGGGCTGTGCGCACATTGCCATTCCCTGCAACACGTCACACTACTTCTACGACCAGATCCAGTCGTTTACGAAGGTGCCGATTATCCACATGCCGCGCGAGTCGGTTCGCTATGCTCTGGCCGGTGCGGTGATGGGGGAGTGCGAGTTCGACCCCAACTTGAGTATGCCGGCCGAGCCGGTGCACAAGATTGGCATCATGGGCACCGATGGCACCGTGGGCGCGGGCGTCTACGGCCGCGAATGTAAGGCTGCGGGTGTTGAGGTCGTCTATCCCAGCGAGAAACGTCAGAACGATGTGATGTCGCTTATCTACGATGATGTGAAGGCCGGACGTGAGCCCGATATGGATAAGTTCGACCGCGTGATGTGGGAGTTCGCCCGTAGTGGCTGCGACCGCGTCATTCTGGCCTGCACCGAGCTCTCGGTGCTGCAAAAGTACCGAGAGATGCCCGAGATCACCCTCGATGCTATGGATGTCCTGGTGCGCGAATCCATCATCCGCAGCGGCGTCCCCTACCGCCTCTAGCTTCCGACCCGTCAAAAAGGGACAGGTTAATTTTGGCAGGTTTTATCTGGTGAAACAGTAAAGGCCTCGGCTCGTTTGGTGCGAGCCGAGGCCTTTTGCGTTGGGCGGTTGCTGTCGGTGGTGAACTAGAACAGGAAGCCGATGGCGACGAGGGCGATGCTGACGATGAGTACGGCGATGTCCAGGCCCTTGATGGGGTAGCGCTTGTACGAGCTGGCGCGCGTGCGCAGATAGAAGCCGCGCTGTTCTGCCGCCAAGGCCGTGGCATCGGTCTTGCCCACGCTCGAGATGAGCAGCGGCACACACAGTGGCAGCATGAGCTTAAGCTTCTTGATGGGGTTCTTGGTGTCGTACTCGACGCCGCGTGCGGTCTGCGCTTCCATGATGGCGTTCATCTCCTGACCAAACACCGGCACAAAGCGCAGCGCCGTGGTAAAGGTGAAGGCATAGCGATACGGTACGTGCAGCACCTCGACGCAGGCGTTGGCAAGGTCGTTGAGCTTGGTCACCATAAGCATGAGGATGAGTGGCAGCGCCACGCCCAGCAGGCGTAGGCAGGCCTTCGATCCTGTGATGAGGCCCGTGTCGGTGATAAAGCCCCACACCACGTTGCCATCGCGCATAAAGGCTAGCTGGAGTACCAGCATGATAAGCGCGAGCGGAATCAGCAGCTTGAGTAGCGAGAACAGACGGTCGACGACACCGGCATAGGCACCCAGCGCAAGGGTGAGTGCCAAAAAGCCCAGCAGCGCCACGTAGGTGTCGGACAAGAAGATGCCGACGATGATGGCGGCGGCGAGGCCCAGTTTGACGACGGGGTTCAGGCGATGCAGCAGCGTATCGCCCGGCATGTAGTCGATGACGTTAACCACGGCGGACCATCTCCTTGGTAATGCGAACGATATCGGTGACCTCGCTCACCTGCGCAAAAGCGGGGGAGACGGAGGATGCCAAGCGGCGCGAGAGTTCAATGACCTGGGGCGGCTCCACGTAGGCACGCTGCATGAGCTCAGTATTCGAGAACAGCTCGTGTGTGCGGCCGCGGTCGAGGATGCGGCCGTCGGCCATCACCACGATGCGCTCGGCAAAGTCGGAGACAACTTCCATATCGTGGCAGACCATGATCACGGCACAGCCACGCTCGGCCATGGTACGTACTGTTTCCATGACGGTCATACATTCGCGGTAGTCAAGTCCGCTTGTGGGCTCGTCGAGCACGACGATCTTGGGCTCAACCACTACGACGGAGGCGAGTGCCACCATTTGTCGTTGGCCGCGCGAAAGCGAGAAAGGCGCCTCATCGGCGGGTAGGCCAAAGCGGCCGATGACGAGCTGGGCGCGACGCAGGGCCTCGGCACGGTCGATGCCGGCAAGCTCCAGGCCAAAAGCGACCTCGTCGAGCACGGTATCCTTGCAGATCTGGCGGTCGGGGTTTTGGAAGAGGGTTGCGACTTCGCGGGCGATGCGGCTCGTGGGAACGGCTGCGGTATCCAGTCCCGTGACGCGCACGCTGCCCGAGGCGGGCTTAAGCAGGCCTGTGAGCAGCTTGGTGAGCGTGGTCTTGCCGGCGCCGTTTTGACCGACGATGCCCACGAGCTCGCCGGGGTAGAGCGTCAGGTTGAGGTCGTGGACGGCGGCGCCGCCGTTGGAGTAGGCAAACTCAACATGATCGAAGGTGAGCACGGGTTCGGCGTCCTTGGCATGAGGGCGCAACGACGGGGCATGCGGGGAGCCCGCGGGAGCCTGGGCTTCGCTGGTCGCGTGTGCGGGGTCGACGATGTCCGAAATCAGGCGTTCAGCCTCATCGACATCCAAGCAAGGGGTGTCGCTTGCCAGGCCGTCGGCCTCGAGACTATTGAAGATGCGCGTGACACGGGGACAGTCGACGCCAATGGCGCGGAGTTCATCGGTATGCGCAAAGACCTCGTGCGGCTCGCCCTGCAGCGCGATTTCGCCATGGTTGAGCACGAGCACGCGGTTGCAGTACTCCGAGAGCAGTGCGACCTTTTGCTCAACGACCACGATGGTGATGCCAAGTGTGCGGTTTGCCTCGCGCAGGGTCTCGAAGACCAGCGTGGAGCTGGCGGGGTCGAGTGCTGCGGTGGGCTCGTCGAGCACCAATACGCGGGGGCGCATGGCGAGGATGGCGGCGATGGCCACCTTTTGCTTCTGCCCGCCCGAGAGGGTGGCGATCTCGCGGTCGCGCAGGTCGCTGATGCCGACCGTCTCGAGTGTCTTGCTTACACGCTGCTCGATCTGATCGTGGGGGACGCCAAAGTTCTCCAGGCCAAAGAGCATCTCGTCCTCGACGACCGAGGCGACCATCTGCGTGTCGATGTCCTGCAGCACGCTGCCGACGATCTGCGATACGTCGGTGAGCGAGACTTCGCAGGTGTCGTGGCCGTCAACCATGACGGAGCCAAAGAAGGTGCCGGTAAAGTGGTGGGGTACGGCTCCTGACAGGCAGGCGGCAAGCGTAGACTTGCCGGCGCCCGAGGGCCCGATAATGCCGATGAAATCTCCCTTGTTCACGTCGAGCGAGATATGCTTAAGCGCCTGCTCGGTCTGCGTGCCATAGGAGAACGAGACATCGTCGACGTTGATGATCGTTTCCATGGATACCTTTCATAGTCATTGGGGACAGTCTTAAATGACCAGTTGTTTAAGACCGTCCCAAAAAAGTTCGTTGTTTGGGACGGTCTTTGGTGGTGAAGCACGGAGACGGCTTTACGAGGGGGCCCAGGTTGGCGCGAAAGAGGAGCGAAGCGTACTTGGGTACGCGAGCGACGAATGAACGCCAAGATGGGGTGGCTCGTAAAGCCGAGCGGGTTAGTTGAGCCTAAGGGCCTTCTGGATGGGCAGGTAGAGGGCGCCGACCAGAATGGCGTTAAAGACGGCGGTCATGGCAACGACGGGCAGCATGGCGGCGGCGAGCTCGCCTACCACGCCGAGCATGGCCATCTTGATGACCATGAAGATGACGCCGGAGGCAAATGTGGTCAGGAAGGTTGCGACAATGGCGATGGCGGGCTTGATTTGACCGTTCTTGCCGGCGGCGTTGACGATGCCGGCCATGAGCATGGCGGCGATGCCCTCGGCGGCAAAATCGACGAACGGCGAAGTGGTGGTGATCTGGATCACGGCAGCCGAGATGAGGCCGATGACGAGCGCCTGGCCGATGTTGGGGCGAACGACCAGGATGGTGAGGCAGAAGGCCGAGATGATGAACTCGGGGCTGATCATGCCGCCCGAGATGCCCGAGATGGCCTTGCCGACGGTGAAGTTGAGGATGAAGCCGGCGGCGAGCAGGATGGCAAGCAGGACGAGGGCGCGGACATCGAGTTTGCCACGGTCGGCGGTCTGGACGGTGCGGGGCTGGGTGGCGGTGGTGTTCTGAGACATGGTGAAAATCCTTTTGGAATGGGAGTGCAAGAGAAAAGCGGAGGCGCGTGATGCGAATGCGATCGGGCTCGAGATAGAAAAAAGCCCCCGGTCGAAACCGGAGGCCTTCCAATCACCTAGAGCGCAAAAACAGGCGTGAGGGACTCACTGTCGACCGATCGTATTCGCATCACGCCACCACCAGTTGTTAAGAGACTTCATCGTGTTCTTCATGTCGGTGGCTCCTTTCGTGATGCCATGGCGCGGTCGCACCTAGTTGCTGTTGCGCTGCACTATAACACAGCAAAGTGTGTGCGGGGAAATCTTTTTTGAAAAGATTTCAGGCGGGTTTCCCGCCGGTCAAAAGAGCGGGCTGTGCGGGCGAGGCTGCCATTGCTGCCTCGCCCGCACAGCTAGGACGTTACTCCTTATTGCGACGGTAGAGGAAGTAACCGCCCGCGGAGATGACGGCAACGCCAGCGATGGCGAATGCGGCCACCATGCGGCCATCAAAACGATCGCCAGTGGTGGGCAGGCCGCCCTTGGTGTTCGTCTTGTTAGTGGTTACCGTGGTCGTGGTGTCGGACTTGCCAGGCTTCTCAGGCTTGGCGGCCGGCTGCTCGGGCTTAGCGGGCTGCTCGGGCTTAGCGGGCTGCTCGGGAGTGCCAGGCTGCTCAGGAGTGCCGGGCTGATCCGGGGTGACCGGATCGGTGGCAAGAGCATCCTTGGCGTAGGTGATGGACACCTTGAGGCCGTTGGTCTCGGTGTTCAGGTCGCTTGGGGTAAAGGGCTGGTCGAAGTTTTCGGCCTTCTGATAGGCGCGCATCTCCTGGAGCAGTGCCTTGCACTTCTTGTAGGTGTTCTCGGTAGCAGCCTTGCCGGCCTTGTTGGCCAGGGCGGTGCGGCCCTCGGTGGTCGTCTCGGCCAGCATGGCGGCGTCAACTTCCTTGTTCTGCTCGATAAGCTCGTTCTGGAGCGCATCGAGGTAGGCACGGACGCTGACACCAAGGGTGTCAGGGTTCTCGAAGCAGAGCGAGCTGATGTCCATGAGGACGTAGTTGATTGAGTTCTCGGGCTCCTCGTTGTACACGACGTCAGTCTGGTTGCAGTGATCGAAGGAGACGGTCTGATCGCTGAAGTACGGGCTGACCTCAGTTATCAGAGCGGAGTACAACGGGATGGCGACGGAGTACGCGGCGCGGGAGAGCATTTCCCACTGGATGGTAGCGACTTCGGGGTCATACCCGCGACGAATCTGGAAGAGGTTGATCTCGGTGTTGCGCTCGCTGCCGATGCAATAAACACCATCAGTGTTCGCGTTGAGGCCAGGGACGTTCTCGCCGCGGTTGCCAAAGGCACGAATCAGCTCAAAGGTGCTCCAGCCAGACTTGCCAGGCCTGAAGAACAGGGGCTGGATTTCGCTGACCATGGCTCCCTTTTGGTCAGGTTTTCCATCCTTCTTTACTGTGATAATGTCGTAATCTGTGCCTTCGGTCAGCTGACTACCAAAATAATCGCGGCCTTGCACATAGCGGGACCACTGGTTTACGCCGGAATCGGCGAGGCTTTCGCCATACGTTTGGGCGACATCGAATTTGCCGTCAGCGGAGTATTTGGCGAAGCCCTTCTCCACGGGCATGGACTCGATGCCCTCGGAGTGTAGGCAGTTCTCGGGGTCATCAAGGTCGACATCGTAGTTGAGGCTCCCGATATTAGGGTTGAGCGACGCGACGTCGTCAGCGAGCTTCATGGCGATCCACTGATGGGCGGAAAGTGTGGCGAACAGCCAGGTCTCGTTGTTGTCGGCGATGATGATCTGGTCGTTGGTGCAGACGCCTTGATCATCGATCAGTCTGCCGAGAAGCTCGACGCCCTCGCGGGCCGTGGCGCTCTCGCCCAGGATGATGCTGCCGTAACTGTACTCGCCCAGACCCACTTTCTCATCGATGCGGTCTGCTGCATCGGCCTCCTCGTTATAGGAAGTGCTTAGCGTGGCAGAGCAGGAGACGCCCTTCTCGTTGATTCCGGCCTCGGAATAGGCGTCGGTGCGACCCATCCAGTTGGAGGGGTGGTCGCGTACATAGCTGTAACGATAGGTAGGCTTGTTCGAAGTGTATTCAAAAGCAGATTCAATCGAGCTGTACTTAAAGCCAGGTTCGTGGGCAGGTTCGATGCCGTAGTGCTTAAGATAGCGCTTGCCAAAGTCCTCGGCGCGGCCGTAGTACGTATTGCCGTCGGCCGTATAGTTTTTGCCCATGTATATCTGCGTGCAGGCGAGCGCAGATGTCGGCATGGACATGATGGTTGCAGCTCCAAAGGCGAGGCCTATGCCTAGCTTCTTGAGCGCGTTGACGGGGTGAGTTTTCCTCATTTTCCCTCCCAGCGTGCGAAAGCCCTCTGTCGCCAGAGGGCTTCAGCCAATAAAGACACCCCATTAGCGTAACGAACTGGAAACAATATTCATCTATGAAAGACACTTACTCGATAAGCGTGATGAAATATGCGACGAGCGGTTAATTGTACTCAGTTTGTAGCTTTACTTTAATAAAGACGCCCTGTAATTACTGTAGCCGAATAAAGTAGCTGGGAATGCCTGAAATGAAAATCCCCTGCTGTTTGGCAAATGCATAAACAGCAGGGGAGACGATAATTGGATGAATATCATACCAATGTGGAATTACTTCTTCCGGCGGTGGATCACGTTGATCGCATAGCCGACGAGCATGGCCAAAACGATGATGATAAAGCCGAGCAGGGGATTGTCGTTCATAGGGTCCTCCTATTTTCCGAGCGGGGAGAATTCGTCGACGATGAGGTCGAGGCATTGCGGAAGCGCGCGGGCTCCAAAGACGCCCGAATTGCTGGAGATAATCTCGCCATCGAACTGCATGCCCAGCGACGGGGTGCAGGTGATCTTGGCTTCCTTGGTCTGGATGATCTTGAACTGCGGGCGCCCGAGTACCTTGCCGGCGGGGTCAAGCGCAGCGGTGATCACAGTAGGCAGCAGCTGCACGGTGCGCACGGGTTCGATGACCGCAATGTCGACCATGCCATCGTTCATGCGGCAGTCGGGGAACAGGTTGATGTCGTTTTGGATGACCGAGGTGTTGCCGGCCATGCAGCAGATGCCGTCGAGCTCCTCGACAATGCCGTCATGCTCAATCGTAAAGTGCGCTACCGTAGGGTTGGGCGTGGCGAGCGCAGAGAGGAAGTAGGCGATCTCGCCGATGTCGTTTTTGGTGGGGGCGGCCTTCATCATGATTTCGGCGTCGAAACCCGAGCCGGCGATGATGATGAAGCCGTGGCGCTTCTCGTTGCCGTTCTCGTCGAGCCAAAAGAGCTCGCCCATGTCGACTTTGACCGTGCGACCGGCACGGCAAGCCTTGGCAAGCGCCGCTGCCTCGGGGGCATTACCGATGTTGTTGAAGAACAGGCAGGCCGTACCGGAGGGGAAGACGAGCGTGGGGACACCGCATCCGCGCATCTGGTCGAGCACGTTGGAGACAGTGCCGTCGCCGCCCGAAACGACCACGCGGTCAAACTCGCGCACGTCTGCCACGGCGTCCTCGGGTTCCATGCCATCGCCGATAAAGCGCATCACGACCTCGTCGCCGCCCTGTGCAAGGGCGTGCGTGAATGCGAAGATTTCATCTGAGCTGGGGCCCGATGCCGGGTTGTGGATGATAAGGCAGCGCATACTTACGTTCCCGTTCTGTGACTAACCGAGTATAGTTGTAAGGCAATGCCGATATCCTACCCGTGTTTTTCGGGCCTAACCTTATTCGATGGGTTGATATGTACATTTCCACACATCAGGCTCTACTCGACTTTTGCCAGCGCGCCCGTGAGTTCGACGCGATTGCCGTCGATACCGAGTTTTTGCGCGAGCGCACGTTCCATCCGCGTCTGTGTTTGGTTCAGATTGCCACCCCTGCCGAGAGCGTAGCGGTCGATCCCCTGGTAATCGACGACCTATCGCCGCTGGCCGAGCTTATGGCCGACGAGAGCGTGACCAAGGTCTTTCACGCGTGCTCGCAGGATATGGAGGTCATGCTCCATACCGTAGGCGTGCTGCCGCGTCCGATTTTTGACACGCAGGTGGCCGCCGCCTTTTTGGGCGAGCGCCAGCAGATTTCGTATGGCGCGCTTGTTCAGACGTTCTGCGGTGTATCGCTGCCCAAGACCGAGTCGCTGACCGACTGGTCGCGCCGCCCGCTGACCGATAAGCAGATTGAGTACGCGATCGATGACGTCAAGTATCTGATCGTGGCCTATACCGAGATGATGAGCCGCCTGCGCGAGCTGGGCCGCGTGGACTGGGTGCTCGACGAGCTGCGCCCGCTGGCTGACGAGTCGCACTATCGCGCCGATCGCCACGAGGCGTTCCGCAAGGTCAAACGCATCAACTCGTGCAGTCGTCACCAGCTGGGTATCGCGCGCGAGCTCGCCGCCTGGCGCGAGGACCGCGCCGAGCGCCGCAACATCCCGCGCAAATGGGTCATGTCCGACGACACGCTGCTTGCGCTCGTTAAACGCAATCCCGTGCGCGTTGAGGAGTTCCGCAGCATTCGCGGTACCGATCAGTTGGGGGAGCGCGACGTGGACGGTGCGCTCATGGCCATCAAGCGCGGCGCAAGCTGCCCGCACGATCGCCTGCCGCTCATGGTGCGCGGGCATCGCCAGATCTCTCCGGAGTTGGAGAGCGTGACGGATCTCATGTACGCGCTCATCCGCCTGGTTGCCGAACGCTCGGGAGTGGCGACCTCGGTCATTGCCTCGCGCGATGACCTGGCCGACTACATTGAGCATCCCGAGCAGAGCCCCTTGCGCGAAGGCTGGCGCTTTGAGCTTGTGGGCTCGCGCCTGGACGATCTGCTCTCGGGCAACATGGGGTTGACGGTCAAAGATGGCAAAATTGAATTGCTGTAAGGAAGCCTAGCCGCTTGAGTGGGTAGAATGCCTCCAACGTGTAACTCGATTCGGAGGAATTCGCATGCCTTATTACTATGGATACGGCTTTGGCATCGACCCGCTGTACCTGCTGGTTGTTCTTGTCTGCACGGTGATTGGTCTTGCCGCACAGAACTATATCAACTCGACGTACAAAACCTGGTCCAAGGTTCGCTCGGACGGCGACACGGGCGCCACGGTCGCTCGCCGCATGCTCGACGCCAACGGCTGCAACGCCGTGGGTATCAAGGGTGTCGCCGGCGAGCTCACCGACCATTACAACCCGCAGGACAATAACCTGTATCTCTCGGATGCCAACCGTTCGGGCGGGTCGGTCGCAAGCGTTGCCGTCGCCTGCCACGAGGCGGGCCATGCCGCCCAGCGTCAAAGCGGTTACGCCATGATGAAGGTTCGCACCGCCCTCGTGCCGGTCGTCAACTTTACCCAGAACACCTGGACCATCGTGTTGCTCTTGGGCCTGTTTATGAACATCGCGGGACTCACGACCCTCGCACTGATCTTCTTCTCGTTTAGCGTGCTGTTCCAACTGGTTACGCTGCCGGTTGAGATTGATGCCAGCCGGCGTGCCGTGGCGTATATTGAGCAGTCGGGTATGAGCTCCAAGCAGGTCAACGGTGCCAAGAAGGTGCTGACGGCCGCCGCGCTTACCTATGTGGCTGCGGCGCTCACCTCGATTATTCAGCTGCTCTATCTTATGGCTCGCTACAACAGAAACTCCAACCGATAACAAATGGGACAGGCAGGCGCCGCGGGGATTCGTGTCCCCGCGGCGCTGTACTATGTGTTGGACTTGAATTTGCGCAGGGCCGGAGCCCATGTGCACGATGACGAAAGGAGGCTGCGTGGCGGGCTGGAATCTAACCGGCAATGCCGTTTCCGCCGAGTTCGACGGTTCGGACGATCAGGAGCGCAAGGAGCTCAGCGTGAGCCAGGCGGTGGAGATCGCCGCCGGCGCGCTCGATGCCATTCCGCAGCTGAGCGTTTTGGGCGAGGTCACGGGTTTTCGTGGTCCCAACGCCCGAAGCGGCCACTGCTACTTTCAGATCAAGGACGACTCGGCGGCCGTCGACTGCATCATCTGGAAGGGCGCCTATCTCAAGCGCACGTTCGATCTGCGCGACGGCATGCAGGTGAGCTTTAAGGGCAGCTTCAATCTCTATAAGGCCACGGGCCGCATGAGCTTTGTCGCTCGCTCGTTTTCGCTGGCGGGGGAGGGTCTGCTGCGTCAACAAGTGGCGCAACTGGCCGAAAAGCTACGCCGCGAGGGCCTGATGGACGAAGCGCGTAAGCGCCGCATCCCGGTGTTTTGCTCCCGCGTGGCGGTCGTTACCTCGCTTTCGGGTGCCGTAATCGACGACGTCAAGCGCACATTGCGTCGTCGCAACCCGCTCGTCGAGCTCGTCTGCGTGGGCGCTAAGGTTCAAGGCGAGGGTGCGCCGGCCGAGCTTATTGAGGGCCTGCGCCGTGCCGCCGCCATCACGCCAGCGCCCGACTGCATCTTGCTGGTGCGCGGCGGCGGCTCCTTCGAGGACCTCATGACCTTCAACGACGAGGAGCTTGCCCGTGCGGTGGCGGCTTGTCCTGTGCCCGTGGTGACCGGCATTGGCCATGAGCCCGATACCTCGATTTGCGACATGGTGAGCGACCGCCGCGCCTCCACGCCCACGGCGGCGGCAGAATCGGTGGCGCCGGCTATGACGGAGTTGGCCGATGTGCTCGAGGCGCGCCATCAGCGTCTGGGTGCCGCGATGGCATCGATGATTGGGTCGAATCAGGTTGATCTGGAGATGCTCGACCAGCGCGGTCGCCGCGCCTGGGATACCTATACGGCCCGCTTGGGCGATGCGCTCGATGCGGCTGCGTGCCGCCCGTGCCTCAACGACCCAACGTTTATGGTCGAGCGTCGCGAGTCTGAGCTTGCCCTGACGGCCGATCGCCTGTCGGGCGCCATAGTACGCTCGGTCGGGACATTCCGCTCCAACTTTGAGCGCCTGCCCGAGCGTCTGGTTGCAAGCACCTCGGGGCTCGATGGCAAGCGCCATGCGCTCGCGCTTGCGAGTTCCCGTCTGGAGCATCAGGGGCGCACGATGCTCAACAAGCCCGCGTCCGACCTGGGCCGTGCGGCAGCCTCGCTAGATGCCCTGTCGCCGCTCAAGGTGCTTGCCCGTGGTTATTCCATCGCGTACAGCGATGATGGGGTGGCCACGAGCGCCAAGACCTTTAAGGCCGGTGACGCCATCCGCGTGCGCATGGCAGACGGCAACGTGACGGCAACGGTCGATACGGTCGAGTAGGCCGCGTTTCATAGCGATAAACCTTTAGGAAAGGAAACAGATATGGCAGAGAAAACCCCGGTCGAGCAGCTTACGTACAAGCAGGCTTCGCAGGAGTTGGAGCTCATCATCCGCAGCTTGGAGTCGGGCGATATGGAGCTCGAGGAGTCGCTCGAGAGCTATACCCGCGGCGT
>CABRZJ010000033.1:0-17740 GCA_902475425.1 uncultured Collinsella sp. | reverse complement strand
GCGCCAGGATAAAGAAGGTCTGGTACATCATCGCGAAGGTCATAATGAGCGAGGCGGCACAAGCCTGCATCTCGACCTCGGTGGCCAAGAAGCCATGCGAAAGTCCGCCCACGATGAGGAAGGTCGCGTTGGCGAGCATGGAGATCAGGGACAGCAGCATGCCCGGTGCGATCGTCATAAACATGTCGTAGGCGGCAAAGCGATGATAGCGGAACGTAGATTTGACAAGATGCTTGCCGTAGGTAAAAAAGACCTGGTAGAAGCCCTTGGTCCAACGCATGCGCTGTTTCCAGGACGCCTTAAACGTCACGGGTTGTTCGTCAAAGAACTCCGCCGGCGCATAGCCAATGCGAATGCCGTGAATGGCGCAGAACGTGGTGAACTGGATGTCCTCGGTCAGCGTGTGGAACTGCCAACCGTGCATGCCCTCGATGACACTAGCGGAGATGAGGTAGCCCGAACCCGAGACGGCGCAAGACGTCTTACAGATGTTGCGCGCGTTGTTGAGAAAGCGCGCCTCGCGCAGATACCACGTGGCATTAGCCGCCGAGATCCACGAGCTGCCGAAGTTCTTGGAATTGCGATAGCTCGTGACCACATGGAAGCCCTGGTCAAAGGCATCGTTCATTTTGGACACGTAATCGCGGGAGATAACGTTATCGGCATCGAAGATAAAGTAGCCTTCAAACGTGTCGGGATACTCGTTAAGGATGCGGTCGAAGCCAAAGTCCATGACCCAGCTCTTACCCTTACGGGCAAGATCATTGCGCTCGTAAACAATGGCACCTGCCTCGCGCGCGAGCTGTGCGGTGTTGTCGGTGCAGGCGTCGGCGACCACGAAAACCTCGATGAGCTCGGACGGATAATCCTGGTCCTTGATGGAGCGAACGAGGTTGGCGATCACGGCCTCCTCATTATGCGCCGCGATAAAAAAGGCATAGCGATGGAGATTTTTGGCCTTGGGAGGCGCGACCTCGCCACGAAGAGCGCCAATGACAAAGAAGACCACCTGGTACAGAAAGCAGACCGTGAGCAGCGTGACGACAATCTGGTTGAAGATCACGATGGGCGTGTTGGTTTGTAAAAAGGCGAGCATGCAGGCTCCCAGGAACGCGTTACGTAAACAATCGTATATCTTACCGCAGGCTAGGGGCGTTCAAGAAACCACCTAATACTGACTAGGCTTCGAGAAGACCGAGCTGAGGAACGATCTCGTCGCCGGCAGCGGTGCGACCAAGCGAGCGCGGGGCCAGGTCGTCAAGAACCGCAGCGAGATCCCACGGCAGCTCGTCGCGGCACTCAATGCGCTCCCCCGTCACGGGATGGTCGAATGCAACACGCCAGGAATGAAGGAATTGCCTGGTCAGACCCTGATCGGCGCGTGCATCGCACTTGCCGTAGAGCGGATCGCCCACGCAGGCGTGGTTGATATGGCGCATATGCACGCGAATCTGATGTGTGCGGCCCGTAAACAGGTGGCACTCGACGAGCGTATAGCCGTCGTCAAAACGCGTGGAATCGAAGCGCTCGAGGACCTTAAAGGTCGTAATGGCCTGGCGCGCGAAAGGATCGTCCGAAACCGCCATCTTGACACGGTCACGCGTAGAACGGGCAATGCCGGTGTTAATGGTGCCCTCATCCATAGCGATATGTCCGTGAACGAGCGTGATATAGCGACGATCGAGCGTGCGCGTGCGAATGAGATTTTGGAGTGCGCGCTGCGTGTCGTCGTCTTTTGCCGCAAGCATGAGGCCCGAGGTATCGCGATCCAAACGATGCACGATGCCGGGGCGGTCCTCGCCCTGCACGGTGCCCAGATGGTCGATACCGCAGTGATAGACCAGGGCGTTGGCAAGCGTGCCGCTCTCGTGGCCGTGGGCAGGATGGCACACCAGGCCACGCTGCTTGGAGAGCACGATGAGATAGTCGTCCTCATAGCGAATGTCGAGCGGGATGGCCTCGGGGATCACGTCGGTGGGATCGTGCGGCTCGGGCAGATCGACCGAAATGCGATCGCCGGCGCGCACGGCGTACTTTTTGGACAGGCAGGTCTCGCCATTGACGGCAACGGCGCCTCCCTCGATCAGATGTGCGCAGGCAGAGCGCGTGGGGCAACCGTCGTTGGCGCCCAAAAAGGCGTCGAGACGCCGGCCAGCGGAATCGTCGGCAACAAGAATATGGATGTCGGCCATTAGCGCTCATTCCTTTCGCGAATCTTGCGGGCACGCTCCCCACGTTGCTGGGCCTTGCGCTTAGCGCGGGCTTCGTCACGGGCGTTAAGCTCGGCGGTCGCATCGACCTCGCGAGCGGCGGGACTCAAGAACATATAGCCGAAGAGGGCGAGCACGACGCCCACGGTAATACCGATATCGGCCACATTGAAGACGGGGAAGTCAATGAAGGTGGTGGCAATAAAATCGGTCACAAAGCCCATAGCCAGGCGATCGATCGCGTTACCGATGGCACCGCCCGCAACCATCGCCATACCCACAACCTCAAGGCGAGCGAGTTGAGGTGCTCGAACGAGGTACACGATAATGGCGATAATGACCGCCAGCGCCAGCACGGCAAACGCGATGCCATGGCCCTCGCCCATGCTAAAGGCAGCACCGATGTTACGCACAAAAAGGAAGTCGATCACACCGGGGATAACGGTCACATGCAAAGTGTCGCCCACGGCACGAACCGCAAGCTTGGTCAGCTGGTCAACAAGCAGCACGGCCAACGCCACACCACCGGCAACACCCAACCGCAAACGCAAAGGCGGCGTCATATCCGCAGAACGACCCAAAGAAATCCCCTACCCTCAAAACAATCGAATTCCGTTTAACGCAATTTACCATCTTATATTGCCACACGCAGAGCGCACGACATATCCACCAACGCAAGCGAAATAACCAGCTAAAAACGAAAGCGGCATTCCGAAAAACAGAATGCCGCTTTTAATCAGCGGAGCAAATGGGCCGAAGGCGCCCAAATTCTCCCTATAACCAAAATGCCGAGTTACCGTGCCTTAAAGGGCATTCGCACACCTCTCGCAGATGTGAGCGTGGCCGTTGTACTCGCCGACGGTGGTGCGATAGTTCCAGCAACGGTCGCAGCACTCGCCCTCGGCAGCCTCGATGGCAACGGAAAGCTCCTCGCCCTGGGTCAGCTCAACAGCGGAGACGATATAGAACTCGGCCAGGTCGACGGCCTTGTCACCGGTCAACAGCGCGTACATCTCGGCGGGAACGACCGCCTTGACGCGAACTTGCTGGCTCTTGGTGAAGGTGCCGGCAGAACGGGCATCCTCAAGGGCCTTGGTCACGGCGCTACGGAGCTCGAGCGAAGCCTCGAGCACGCCCTCAAACTCATTGGCCTCGTCGACCGTGATGGGCGACTTGTACCAATCGAGCAGCGCGGCGTACTTCTGGTGATCGACGCAGCCAGCGGGCGCATATGCCATGGCCTCGTCAACCGTGTAGGACAGGATCGGCTGCAGGTCGCGCATGAGCATCGAGAAGAGCTCGGCCAGCACGGTCTGGGCGCTGCGGCGCTCGAGCGAGCCGGGCTTATCGCAGTACAGACGGTCCTTCAGGGCGTCGAGGTACACGTTGGAAAGCTCGGTAACCACGAAGTCATAAAGCGCACGGTAAGCGCGCGGGAACTCGTAGCAAGAGTAAGCGTCGTCGACCTCGGCCTGAACCTGAGTCAGGCGGGCAACCATGAGCTTGTCGAGCGGCAGCAGGTCGGCAAAGGCGACGCCGTCGGTCTCGGGCTCAAACTGACCCTCGAGCTCGGAGAGCAGGAAGCGCAGCGTGTTGCGGAAACGACGGTAGGCATCGGACGTACGAGCGAGAATCTCGTGGTCGATGGAGACGTCAGAGCTGGTGTCGACGGAGGCAACCCACAGACGGATGATATCAGCGCCCATCTCGTCGCAGACCTTATTGGGGTCGATAACATTGCCGAGCGACTTGGACATCTTGCGGCCCTGACCATCGAGTGTGAAGCCCTGCGAGACGACCGCCTTGTACGGAGCATGGCCGTTGGCACCCACCGAGGTGAGCAGCGAGCTCTGGAACCAACCGCGGTGCTGGTCGGAGCCCTCAAGATACACGTCCGCCGGGTACTCAAGCTCAGGGCGATACTCGCAGACGGCCTTCCAAGACACGCCGGAATCCCACCACACGTCGAGGATGTCCTTATCGGCCTTGAGGTGATGACCGCCGCACTTGGGGCAGACGCAGGCCTCGCCCAGGTAGCTCTCGGGAGCGTCGGTGAACCAGGCGTCAGAGCCCTTCTCGTAGAAGAGCTTGATGACGGCGTCGAGCGTAGCGTCGTTCATGACCTTCTCGCCGCAGTCGGCGCAGGTGTAGCTGGGGATAGGCACACCCCAGTTGCGCTGACGGCTAATGCACCAGTCGGGACGCTGCTCGACCATGGCGCCGATGCGGTTGGCGGCGTGAGCCGGATACCACTTGACGTTCTCGCGAACCTCCTTGCCAGCCTGCTCACGCAAGCCGGTCTTGTCCATCGAGACAAACCACTGGTCAGTAGCACGGAAGAGCACCGGGTGTTTGCAGCGCCAGCAGTGCGGATAGCTGTGCGTGATCTTCTTCTCGAGGACCAGGGTGCCGCGCTCGCGCAGGAACTCGATGATGTGCGGGTTGGCCTCATCGGTATCCATGCCGCTGAAGGGACCACCGGTGCCAAACTCCTCGCCGGTGTAGAACTTGCCGTCATCATCGACCGGCATGCAGATGTCGGTAATGCCCTCCTTGAGGCAGGCAAAGTAGTCGTCGACGCCGTGGCCGGGCGAGTTGTGGACGATACCGGTACCGTCATCGACACCGACGTAATCGGCCAGCAGCGCCACGCCCTCAACACCGTCAAAGATCGGCTGCTTGTAGTGGATGTGGTGGAAGGTCTCGGCGGGAACCACATAGGGCTTACCGTCGACCATAACCGGGGTGTACTCCCAACCAAACTCCTCGCAGCACTTGGGAGCCAGGTCCTCGAGCATGACCTCGGCACGACCCTCGTGCTCAACGGCGACATAGGCGGCGCCGGGCTTGAGGGAAACTGCCTGGTCGGAGGGGATGGTCCACGGCGTGGTCGTCCAGATGATAAAGTCAACCGGGCCGTCGAAGTTCTCGAGGCCGGCGGGCTTGGAGGTCATCTCAAAGCGCACGAAGATGGACGGGCTCGTCTCGTCGGAGTACTCAATCTCGGCCTCAGCAAGTGCGGTGTGGCAGTGCTTGCACCAGTGAACCGGCTTGTGGCCGCGATAGATCATGCCCTTGTCGAACATGGCCTTGAAAACCTCGATGTCGGCGGCGTCATGCTGGTGATAGAGCGTCAGATAGGGGTTGTCCCAATCGCCGAGCACGCCCAGGCGACGGAAGCCGGCCTTCTGCAGCTCGATGTTCTCGACAGCGAACTTGTTGCAAAGCTCGCGGATCTTAGCCGTGGAGGTCTGGTTGAACTTATCGGTGCCGAGCTTCTCCTCGACTTTATGCTCGATCGGCTGGCCATGGCAGTCCCAACCGGGGACATAGGGAACCTCATAGCCCTGCATCATCCAGTAGCGGTTGATCATGTCCTTGGAGATCTTGTTCATGGCGTGGCCGATGTGGATCGGGCCGTTGGCGTACGGAGGGCCGTCGTGCAGCACGAACTTCTTGTGACCCTCGTTCTTCTTCAGAACCTGCTCGTAGACCTTGTTGTCCTGCCAGTCCTTGAGTCGCTTGGGCTCGGACTTGGAAAGACCGGCACGCATGGGAAAACCGGTCTTGGGCAGATTCATCGTCTGCTTGTACTCGTTTGCCACGGTACCCCTTTCATGTCGTGGGCGCGCACGCCCGATGGGCACCAAAAATAGCGCCCGTCCCTGCAAGCTGGGACGAAGCGCCACAAAACGGGCTGCACGCCCGCAAAAGCTCTTCGCTTAACCACCCAGCTTAGATGCCCTCGCCCGCGTATTCGCGCGCTCGCATCCGTTACTCGGCTGGCCTGTATCGACGACCATCTCGGCGATGTCTACTAAGACGAACCTGCGCGGCACGTCCGTTGGGACCGCAGCTCCGGGGTGATTTTCATCGGTCGCATGCACGGGTTCTCAGCGCTCCCCGCTCTCTGTAGCATGCGGACGGCCGACTACTCGTCCCCATCAACGCTTATGCGGAGTATGCTAGCACGTTCCGCGCCGGCGAAAAACCCTCAACACTGGTTTTATACGTTCGAAATTTCTCGCTATTACAGCCCTTCTCTAGGAGCAAAATACCTGAAAGCACTTTATCGAACGAAAGAAGGTTGCTATGCGCACGATTGGAATGAGCGACTACACCGTTGGCGAGGATTGTTTTACCGAGTTGCCCGCCGCACTGGCAGAGTACGGAGCGACCAAGGTCGCCATCATCGGTGGCAAGCGAGCCCTGGCTGCAGCGCTACCAGGGCTCGAGGCGGCACTTGAAGGTACCGATGTCGAGGTCCTGGAGACGCGCGTCTACGGTACCAACAGTACGCGTGCCAATATCGCCAAGGTCGTAAACTCCCCCGCCTGTCAGGAAGCCGACGTGCTCATTGCTTGCGGCGGCGGCAAGGCGCTCGATACCGTCAAGACGGCGGCCATCGAGCTCAAGAAGATCGTCTTTACCGTGCCGACGATCTGCTCCAACTGCTCCGCCGCGACCGCCATTGCCGTTGTCTACAACGACGACGGCTCGCTCGAGGGCTATTCGTACCCCAACCGCCCCGCGCACATCTTCATCAACCCCAAGATCATCGCCGAGGCACCGGCAGAGTACTTCTGGGCCGGCGTGGGCGATGCCCTGTCTAAGCAGCCCGAGGTCGAGTACGCCACGAGCGCCGGTAATTTGGAGCACACCGCCGGTCTTGGCCTGGCACTCGCCCACACCTGCTCCGAGCCGCTGTTTACCTATGGCGTCCAGGGTCTTGAGGACGTGCGCCAGGACCTGTCGACCGAGGCCGTCAAGCAGATCGCGCTCGACATCGTGGTCAACACGGGCTATGTCTCGAACCTGACCAACCAGAACGATTACTACTACAACTCGAGCGTGGCGCACGCATTCTACAACGCCACATGCAGCATTCCGCGCGAGGGCACCTACCTGCACGGCGAAGTCGTGAGCCTGGGCGTGCTCGTGCTGTTCGCCTATACGGGCGATACCGAGAACCTTGAGCACTACGCGGCCTTTAACAAGCAGATGGGCCTGCCCGTAACGCTTGTGCAGGTCGGGCTTTCCGAGGCAGACATCCCGGCCCTGTGCGAGTTCGCACACGCCACCAACGAGTGGAAGCAGGGAAACCCCGAGCCCTTCACCGACGAAAAGTTCGCCGCCGCCATCAAGGCCGCCGACGCCTACGGCCACACCCTCCTCGCCTAACCTACCAAAAAGTGACAGGTTTATTTTGGCAGGTTTTATATGGGTAAATACCATTGAACAATTGGTGAGATAGTTTAGCTTGCCAGCAAAAGGGGCGACCATCTACTCGATGGCCGCCCCTTTTATTTACTACTTCAACATGCTGGGGTCGAACTCGCTTGCCGGGATCACACGGTAGCCGTGGCGCAGGAGCAGGTCGACGAAAACACCGTTGCCCGCGGTGAGCGTACCGCTAAAGGTGCCGTCGTAGATGTGACCTGCGCCGCACGAGGGGCTGCGGTCCTGAAGGATGCACGCGACTATCTCTTCCGGTCCGCCTGCCTGCTCGCACATGTCGAGCGCACGTTGGGCGCCTAGGCGAAATTCCAGGTCAACGGACACGCCCTCGCAGGTACGGACCTCGCCGTTCACGATCTCGGACGGCTTGCGCGGCGTGGGCAGGCCCCCAAAGACCTCAGGGCACACGAGGAGGACCTCGGTCCCCGTGCGCTCGCAAGCCTCGACCAACGCGCGGTGGTAGTTATCGAGCCCGTTATACTTGCAGCTCTCGCCCATCAAGCAGGCGCTCACCACGATCTTCATTTCCATCCCTCTCAAGCAAAACGCCCCATTTGAGAAAGCTGCTCAAATGGGGCGTCGGCGTTTACTGGTTCGACCGCGGCTTTACTGTTGCTTGGGCATCAGCGGATTCTCGCGCGTGAGGAGGTTCATGAACTCCTCGCCCGTGATGGTCTCCTTCTTGTACAGATAACGAGCCAGCTCATGGAGCTTGAACTTGTTCTCCTTGAGGATCTGCAGAGCGCGATCGTGCGCGTCCTCGATCAACTTAGCGACAATCGCGTCCACACGCTCAGCCGTGCCGGGGGCGCAGGTGAGCGACGTGTCCTGGTTGAGGTACGCATTCTGGACGGTACCGAGCGCCATCATGCCAAACTCGTCGGACATACCAAAGCGCGTCACCATGTTGCGGGCGAGCTTGGTGGCCTGCTCGATATCGTTGGCGGCGCCAGTCGTCATCTCACCAAAGATGAGCTCCTCGGCCGCACGGCCACCGCAGTAGACGGCGAGCTTGTCCAGGACCTCCTGGCGCGTGGTCAGGAAGCGCTCATCCTCCTCGACCTGCATGGTGTAGCCCAGAGCACCGCTCGTGCGTGGCACGATGGTGATCTTCGTGACCGGCGCAGAGCCCTTCTGGCGAGCGGCAACAATGGCATGGCCGATCTCATGGTAGGAAACGACCTGCTTCTCGTGGTCGGAAAGCACCGTGGACTTACGCTGTTGGCCGGCAATGACGACCTCCACCGACTCCTCGAAGTCGTCCTGGGTTGCACGCTTGCGACCTTCGCGAACGGCGCGCAGGGCGCCCTCGTTGATGATATTGGCCAGGTCGGCGCCCGAGGCACCGGGCGTGGCGCGGGCAATCGCGGTCAGATCGATCGGCGGCTCGGTCTTCACACTCTTGGCGTGAAGTTCGAGGATGTTCTTACGACCGGTCAGATCGGGCAACTCGACGGGAATGCGGCGGTCAAAACGACCGGGGCGCAGCAGTGCCGGATCGAGACTGTCGGGGCGGTTGGTTGCGGCAAGGACAACGATACCCTTGTGGTTATCGAAGCCATCCATCTCGGTCAGCAACTGATTGAGCGTCTGCTCGCGCTCGTCGTTGCCGCTAAAGCCGCCGCCATCACGCTTCTTACCGATGGTATCGATCTCATCGATAAAGACGATACACGGGGCCTTTTCCTTGGCCTGCTTAAACAGGTCACGAACCTTTGCAGCGCCGCGACCAACAAACATCTCAACGAACTCAGAGCCCGAAATACTAAAGAACGGAACACCGGCCTCGCCGGCAACAGCCTTGGCAAGCAGGGTCTTACCGGTACCCGGAGGGCCAACAAGGAGAGCACCGCGCGGCAGCTTGGCGCCGATCTCCTCGTAGCGCTGCGGCTTCTCCAGAAAGTCGACGACCTCCTTGAGAGACTCCTTGGCCTCTTCCTGGCCGGCGACGTCCTTAAAGGTCACGCCCACGTCCTTGGAGGCGATCACGCGCGCGCCGGACTTACCCAGTCCGCCGCCGCCAAAACCGCCGCCGCCAAAGTTCATCGACGGGCCGTCATCACCCATGGCCTTCTTCATGCGGCGGTTGAGCCACCAGCCGATCAGGAAGAAAATCGCCATGGGAAGGATGAGCGTAAGCAGGTAGTAGGTCATCAAACCCGAGTTTTTATCGGGAACGACCGACTCCAGCGAAGCGCCAGACTCAAGCACGCGATCGGTAAAGCCCGCATCGTTCGGCACACCGGTCGTCTTATAGGCGATGTTCTCGTCCTCGCCCTTCTTGGTGTAATAAATCGAGTAATCGTCCGTGTTGTACTCGACCTTGTCGACACTCTTCTTATCGAGCGCTTTGACAAACGTCGAGTAATCGGTCTTCGTAATCTGCTGCGTGTGACCGATGTTAGGGAACAGAACGGTCGAGAGCACGAGGTAGACGACGAAGGCGATGAGCACGTAGAGAATCATATTCCGTCTACGTTTGTTGTCATCCATCTCCATCTGCTTGAACTCCATCTACTGGGGTTGATAATGCTAACTAGAATACCCAACCCGGCCGGCGATAAACCGACGCCGGGCACGAAAGGACATAGATGGCATCACTGGAAGTCGGCAAGGTTCAGATTTATACGGGCGACGGCAAGGGCAAGACGACGGCTGCGCTGGGATTGGCGATGCGCGCCACAGGTTATGGGCTCGACGTACTCATGCTGCAGTTTGCCAAGAAGCTGCACTGCGCCGAGCATGATGCGGCACCACGCCTAGGGCTACGAATTGTACAGGCCGACCGCGACACGCCCGAGGCTTGCGCCGCACAGATCATGGAGCTCGCACGCGAGCAGATCTCACAGGTCGACGTTCTGATTTTGGACGAACTCGGCGAGGCCATGCGCCGCGGCTTCGTGACGCGCGAGGATGTCGAGAAACTGATCGCGATGAAACCCGACACCACAGAGCTCATACTGACCGGCCGCGGCCTGCTGCCCCTCGCTGACCTCGCCGACCTGGTCACCGAAATGCGCCCCGTCAAACACTACTTCGACGAAGGCCTCCTAGCCCGCCAAGGCATCGAATACTAATTGATCCGAAGGGGACGAAGAGAAACGGATCGTCGACATCACGACGGAGAGCAATGATCCGTTTTCCTCCACCCCAAGGGATCATTAGGCGGTGGCGCGGCCTAGCCAGTTGCCGCTGTGGTGGTAGATGGTGAACATCGTGGCCGTAATGAGCCAGGTTACGGGGTAGACCAGTAGTAGATGCTCGAGCGACGGATCGAAGGGCATGATCGCAAACACCCAGATCACCCTCAAGACAACGGTGCCAAAGATGGTGAGCATCATAGGCTGCAGACTCACGCCGGCGCCGCGAATGGAGCCCGACGCGTTCTCGATAATCGAGAAAATCGCATAGAACGGCGCAATGAAATGGAGGATAGTCGTGGTGTACGCCGAAATCGAAGCATCGTCGACAAACAGACGCGACAACGGACCCGAGAACACCAGCAGCACGGCAGACAGGCCACCAATGAGCATAAACGACAGCACGAGCGACGTATGGTAGCCCTTGCGCATGCGCTCGTAGTTGCGCGCGCCAAAGTTCTGTGCCGAGAACGTAGTGATCGATACGCCGAGCGCCTCGGTCACCATCCAGATAATGCCATCCAGGCGCCCAGATAGACCCCAAGCAGTCGTGACATCGGCGCCAAACGAATTAACCGACACCTGGATCAGCACGTTCGAGATCGAATAGGCAGCCGATTGAAAACCGAGTGGCAGACCACACGAGATCATACTCTTGCAAATACCGCGATCGATACCGAGCTTAGACAGCGAAAGACGCCATGCACCCGGTGCGCGCATCATACGAATCACGATCATCGTGGCGTTGGAGCAAATGGTCAGCGCCACCGCGATGCCACAGCCCAGAGCCTCCATATGCAGCACGGCAACGAAGATGACATCCAACACCGCATTAACAAGGCAACCGGAAGCAATGATCACGGCGGGCCCGCGCGTGTCGCCCACGGCGCGCAGCAATGCCGTTCCCATATTGAGTAGAAGCGCCGCAACCATGGCGGCAAAATAGCAACGAGCATAGGCCACGCCCTCGGCCAATAGTTCATGCGGCGTGTTCATAAGCACCAGCATGGGCTCAACGAACACTATGCCAAGAATCGAGAAAGCGATACCGCCCACCAGCGCGAGCGTCATGGCTGTATGGACCGAACGACTCAGTCGCTCATCATCGTGCTGGCCAAAATACTGACCGGTAATGACCGCGCAGCCGGCGCCGACGCCAACGCAAAAGCCAATGCAGAGCTCGGTGAGCACCATCGTGGCTTGAATGCCACCCAGCGCGAGCTTGCCGCCAAACTGGCCAACGATATACGTACCGATAAGCGTGTAGGCCTGCTGAAAAAACGAACTAAAAAAGATGGGAACGCACAGCGACAGCAGCTGTTGCCAAATGACACCCTGCGTTACATCGATAGCCGTAGATTTCTTAGCCACACGCCCTCCCCGCCAGCATACGTCAAACAACATAACGGCAATTTAAGACCAAAGCCAATACTAGCTTAGCACCGACTGGCGGCGACCGAAACACCCCGAATTAGAGCGCGGTGCGGAAAACTGCCTAGTGATACAAACCCGGCTGGTAGTGATACTCATTGCTCACGTGCGGGCACAGCTGCCAAAAGGCGACGGCGCTTGCCGCGGCCACGTTAAGCGAATCGACCCCGTGCGCCATCGGAATGCGCACCGCGTGGTCACAGCCGGCAATGGTCTTGGCGCCCAAGCCGGCACCCTCGGTACCCATAAAGATTGCCAAGCGGTCAATCTCCTGCAGCACGGGATCGTCCAGCGATACGGAATCGTCCGTCAACGCCATAGCGGCACACGAAAAACCGGCATCGTGCAGTACCGCCAGGCCATCATGCGGCCACACACGAGCCTCGCTGCCAATGCGCGTCCACGGCACCTGAAACACGGTGCCCATGCTCACGCGGGCCGAGCGACGGTACAGCGGGTCGCAGCACGTCGGGCTGACCAAAATACCGTCAACGTTCAATGCGGCAGCCGAGCGGAAAATCGCGCCAACATTGGTGTGATCGACAATACCCTCAAGCACGCACACGCGCACCGGACGATCCCCCGCCGCCTCGACGACGCCGCCCAAGAACTCATCAACCGGAATCTGACGCGGGCGACGGAACGCCGCCAGCGCGCCGCGCGTCACGTTAAAGCCCGTCAACTGCTCCATGAGCTCCATGGAGGCCACGAACACGGGAACCGGACCCGCTCCCTCGCGCACGACAAGCTGGTCAAACAGCGGCATCATCTGGTCGAGCCAGCGCTCGCCCAAAAGAAAGCTCACCGGCTCATATCCGGCGCGCACGGCACGCTCGATGACCTTGGCGCTCTCCGCAATAAAAATGCCCTTCTGCGGCTCCAGCACGCAGCGAAGCTCACGCTCGGTCAGTCGCACGTAAGCATCGAGCCGCTCGTCCTCGAGCGAATCAATTCGCAGAACCTCAACGGCATCAGTCATAGCAGCCAGCCCGCACCCTTCTTTGCAGCACATCTATACCAAACGAGGCGACGCTAAGCGCCGCCCCATGCATTCAATCAACCCGATGATACCGTTCACGCCAGACGATTTACGCCTCAACGCGATGATACGTCACGAACTCATAATCGACGCCCTCGTCACCCTCACCGGCGGCAATCGTCGCGACCCCGCTACGCTGCGCAATCTCCCACGCGGGATCGGCGTCCAAGTCGGGAAAGTACGTGTCCACGGGATGGACGCAGTGGTTATGAGTGACCTCGGCCTCCACGCAGTACGGCAAAAACTGCCGATAGACATCGCCGCCACCGATCACCCAGGCAACGGGCTCATCGGCAACCGCAGCGAGCGCTTCGTCAACGCTATGCTCCACGTCGACGCCCTCGCGGGTAAAGCCTATATCGCGCGTAAGCACGATATTGCGGCGGTTCTTGAGAGGACGCCCGCCGGGAAAACTCAGCAGCGTCTTGCGTCCCATGATAACCGGGCAGCCCTTGGTGCAGGCCACAAAATGGCGCATATCGGCGCGATTGGACACCACCATATCGCCCTCGCAGCCAATACCCCAGTCGTCACACACGGCGACGATGGCAGAAAGCTTACACGTCATGCGCGTCACCTACACCGCAATGGGGATGTTCTTGACCTGAGGGCCGTGCTCATAGCCCTCGACGATCAGGTCATCGGTCGTAAACGCATAGAAGTCATGCACATCGGGGTTGAGCGTTACCTTGGGTGCCGCAAACTGCGGACGCTCGATAAGCTCGCGGACGATATCGACATGACGATCATAGATATGGGCGTCGGCGATCACGTGCAGCAGCTCACCGGGAATCATATCGACCGACTGCGCGACCATCATCAGCAAAATGGCGTACTGGCACACGTTCCAGTTGTTCGCGGCCAAAATGTCCTGGCTGCGCTGGTTGAGAAGCATGTTGAGCGTCGGCTTGTCGTCCTGAGGACGCTGCGTCACGTTATAGGTCACGCTATAGGCGCATGGATAAAGGTGCATCTCGGACAGATCGCTAAATACGTACGTATTGGTCATAATGCGGCGACTATACGGCGTGTGCTTAAGGTCGTACAGTACACGGTCAATCTGGTCGAAGTCGCCCTCGGCGTAATGGCTCTTCTGACCAATCTGATAGCCGTAGGCTTTACCGATGGAACCGGTCTCATCGGCCCACTCATCCCAGATATGGCTGTTGAGGTCATGCACGTTATTGGACTTCTTTTGATAGATCCACAGAATCTCGTCCATGGCAGACTTAAGCGCCGTACGACGCAGGGTAAGCGCGGGGAACTCCTCGCGCAGATCATAGCGCGCCGTGACACCAAAGTTTTTAATGGTATAGGCAGGGGTGCCGTCCTCCCACACCGGGCGGACCTTTTGGCCCTCGGTGGTGGTGCCATGGTCCAAGATATCGCGGCACATGGTTACAAACTGTTGATCAGCTTTGCTCATTGACCCTCCTGTCAGTCGCCTATAAGCGAGATTTATTGTAGCCCAGGCGCGCGAGTGTCGAATTGGACACTTAGTCCGGCACACGCAATGCACGGCAGCGCGGCTCCGCATGCGGCAACGAGGCATCTTAGCCTTTTTCTGACATATGACAGAAATGCCTTGCGCCCAACGACTAACGCGTTATCCTATTGTTGACATATGTCAGATAAGGAGTGTGCATGGCAGGAAGACGAGAAAAACTGCGCCGCGTCGGGATCATCCCCGAATACCGCGGCTTTACCCCCGATGGCCTGGCCAGCGGTGATGCCATCGACATGACCGTCGACGAGCTTGAGGTGCTGCGCCTGTGCGACCTGGAAGGTCTCAACCAAGAGGCGGTCGCCCAGCAGATGGGCATCGCCCGCGCAACGGTGGCGGCCATTTGCAGCCGCGCGCATCGCAAGGTGGCCGATGCGCTGGTCAACGGACGAGCGCTCGTCATCGAGGGCGGCAATATCACGTACTCCCCCATCGCCACGACGACGGCCGCATGGCCAGCAAAGGAGGTCGGCACCATGAGGGTGGCAACGACGTACGACAACGGCAACATCTTTATGCACTTTGGCCGCAGCGAGCAGTTCAAGATCTACGACATCCAGGATGGCAAGGTGCTCAACGAGCAGGTCGTAGGCACCGGCGGCACCGGTCACGGCGCCTTGGCGGGCCTGCTTGCCAACGGTGGCGTTGACACGCTCATTTGCGGCGGTATCGGCGGCGGCGCTATCAACGCGCTTGCCCAAGCCGGCATCACGGTCTATGCGGGCGCCCAGGGCAGCTGCGATGCCTGCGTCGAGGCCCTCATTGCCGGCACGCTCGCACAGAACGGCGAGGCCACCTGCGACTGCCATGGACATGATCACGAGCACATCCACGAGCATGGCGAGTCCTGCGGCTGCCACGGTCACCACGACCATGACGGGCACGAAGGCTGCGGCTGCCACTAGCGGCAAGCACCTCGTCGAGAACGCGCTTCCACGCGTGCGACAACCAGCGAACAAACGGCGAAGGCCGCCTGGAATACCATCCAGGCGGCCTTCGCCATACACGACTCAACTAGTCGTTACTTCTTGTTGCGTATCTGCGCTTCCATCTGGCGCAGCAGGTCCATATCGGACTTGGGGCCGCCCGTTCCCAGGCCGCCCATGCCGCCCAGCCCCATGGCATCCAGACCGGGAATATTGGGCATGCGCATCTTTTTGCCCTTCTTACCCTTCTTGCCCTTCTTGCCGCCGGCCTGCGCCTGATTGGCCATCGTGCGCATGCGGCCCATCATCTTGTTCATCTCGCCCCACTGCTTCATAAGGCTATTGACCTCGGTGGGGGTCACGCCGGCGCCCTTGGCAATGCGGGCACGGCGCTGACCGTTGATGATGGAGGGGCGAAGGCGCTCCTCCTTGGTCATCGACATGATGATGGCCTCGTTCTTGTCGAAGATGCCCTCGTCCAGGTTGCCACCCATCTGGTTAAGCGCACGCTGGCCACCGGGGAGCATGCCCAGGATGCCCTTCATGCCGCCCATCTTCTTGACGGCCTTCATCTGGTCGAGCATGTCATTCATGGTGAAGCCCTCACGCAGCATGCGCTCGGCAGCCTCGAGCTGCTCGGCGTCGGCCGCCTCCTGGGCCTTCTCAATAATGCCGACAACGTCGCCCATACCCAGAATGCGCTTGGCCATACGATCGGGATAGAACGGCTCCAGCGAATCGGGCTTCTCGCCCATGCTCACGAACTTGATGGGCTTGCCGGTCACCTGGCGCACGGAAAGCGCGCCGCCGCCACGGGCATCGCCGTCGAGCTTGGAGATGATCACTCCGTCAAAGTCGGTGCGCTCGGCAAAGGTCGAGACGACGTTGACGATATCCTGGCCGTTCATGGCATCGACGACCATCAGCACCTGATCGGGCTTAACGGCCTTCTTGATGTCCACGGCCTCCTGCATCATCTGCTCGTCGATCTGCAGACGACCGGCGGTATCGACGATGACCACATCGCGCAGGTGGTCGACGGCCTCCTGGATAGCGCCCTTGGCGATATCGACCGGGTGCTCGCCGTCACCGCGGAAGACCGGCACGCCGATCTCGCCGCCGAGCGTGGCCAGCTGGTCGGCAGCGGCGGGACGGTAGACGTCGCACGCGGCGAGCAACGGCGAGCGACCCTGCTTCTTGAGCAGGTAGGCCAGCTTTACGGCAGCCGTGGTCTTACCGGAGCCCTGCAGACCCACAAGCATGATGACATTGGGAATACGGTTGCTAAAGACGAGCTTGCTCTCGGTGGAGCCGAGCATCTCGGTAAGCTCGTCGAGCACGATCTTGACGACGTTTTGCGCCGGCGACAGCGACTCCATGACCTCGGCGGTCATGCAGCGCTCCTTGGTCTTGGCGACGAACTCCTTGACGACCTTAAAGTTAACGTCGGCCTCGAGCAGCGCCATGCGAATATCGCGCATGGCCGAAGTAATATCGGCCTCGGTCAGCTTGCCCTTGCCGCGCAGGCGGTCAAATGTGTCGTTGAGGCGATCGCTCAGGGAATCAAACACTAGTCACTCCTTAATTGGACTCGCCCACCAGGGCGCGGCAGAAATCTTTGGCATTGAACTCCTGCAGGTCATCGACCTGCTCGCCCACGCCGATGCGCAGGATCGGGAGCTTGAGCTTCTCGGCCACGGCCATGGCGATGCCGCCCTTAGCCGTGCCGTCGAGCTTAGTCATGATAATACCGTCCAGGCCCAGCGCCTCGTTAAACTCGAGCGCCTGGTTCAGACCGTTTTGGCCCGTCGCGGCGTCGATCACAAGCACGACCGAAACCGGCATGGGACCGGCGGCCATATTGGCGGCGCGCTTACGAGTCACATTGACCACCTTAGCGAGCTCGCGCATGAGCTCGGGGCTCGTGTGCAGACGACCGGCGGTATCAATGAGCACCAGGTCGCTGCCGCGCTTATCGGCCTCGTCGAGCACGTCATAGCACACGCTCGCCGGATCGGAACCGCGGTCACGCTTGATAACCGGTACGCCGGCACGCTGACCCCACACATCGAGCTGCTCGATAGCGGCGGCGCGGAAGGTGTCGGCCGAACCGATGACCACGTTCTTGCCGCGGGCGGCCATGGCGCTCGCAATCTTGCCGACCGTGGTGGTCTTGCCGGCGCCGTTGATACCGACAAACAGCACGCAGCTCGGCGTATCGGAGAACGGGTCGCGCTCAACAGGCACAAAAT
>CABRZJ010000032.1:0-17935 GCA_902475425.1 uncultured Collinsella sp. | reverse complement strand
GCAGGTAACAACTGGGACTTTGCGTTTTCCCAGATGAAACCTGCCGAAATAAACCTGTCCCTTTTTGGCAGGTCGGTACAATAGATGGGATTAAGAATGACCGAGGGGACCTTATGATCAAACTTGTGCTGACCGATATGGACGATACACTGATTCCAGCCGGGCATGACGGCGCCAGCGACTACGCCATTGAGGGTATTCATGCCATGCAGGCGGCGGGTTTGCACTTTGGGCCGGTTTCGGGTCGTCAGCCGTCCGCGATGGGCTGGATGTTCCGCAATCGCTCCGAGTGCTTCTCGACCGGTGCGTTTTGCAACGGCCAGGTGATGTTTGTCGATGGCGAAGTAGTCGCTTCGCGCGCAATCGATAACGATGTCCTTATGCGCTTAGCCGATTATTTTGAACAGGAGACCGACGATACGTATTTGAAGGTCTACCGTCTGGGTGATGACTTTTGGAATAACGATGCCTATTGCGTGACAAGCGATCCCGAGCGTGTGCGTCGCGCCATGAAGTCAGGCGGCAACGCGTGGCTCAAGGGCGAAGAGGCTCCCTGTCGTCCTGTCGTTGACGATGCCCCGGTATACAAGGCGAATATCTGGAGTGCCCGTTCGCGCGAGGAGCTCGCCGAGCTGCGCGAGCGTGTTGCCGCTGAGGTGCCGGAGCTCTCACTCGTGTTTCCCAACAACCGCGTGCGCCTGTTCGACGTTCTTCCGACCGGCTGGGACAAGGGCTGCGCTGCGCTGGAGCTGGCGCGCGCTTTGGGCCTGACGCCCGACGAGGTGGCCGTATTTGGCGATTCCGATAACGATTTGCCCATGATCGATGCCGTTCCTAACTCCGTTGCAGTCGCCAATGCCAACGAGGCCGTCACGGCTGCCGCACGCTGGCATATTGGCGCTGCGGCAGATGATGCGGTTGCCGGGGCTCTGCATCAGATTGCCGCCTGCGCCGCGACGGGGGAGATGCCGTCGTTTATGAGCCAAATGGACGCGACGGGTTTTGACGTCACGAACGTCTAGGGAGAAAGCCATGAAGCTCCAGCAACTCAGATATGTCGTCAAAGTTGCCGAATGCGGCAGCATCACCGAGGCCTCGCGCCGGCTCTTTGTGTCGCAGCCTTCGATTACCGCGTCGATCCGCGATCTCGAAAACGAGATGGGTGTGCATATCTTTGAGCGCACCAACAAGGGTGTCATTGTGTCCGAGGAAGGCGAGACCTTCTTGGGGTACGCGCGCCAGGTGCTCGACCAGGCCGACCTGCTCGAGGGCAAGTACAAAGGTACGTCCGAGCAGGTGCCGCACTTTAGTGTGAGCTGCCAGCATTATTCCTTTGCCGTTAATGCGTTTGTCGATGTGATCCGCGAGTTCGATGCCGCGCGCTACGACTTTACCCTGCGCGAGGAGCAGACCCACGAGATTATCGAGGATGTCGCGCATATGAAAAGCGAGCTGGGCATCCTGTATCTGTCGGAGCACAATCGCGAGGTCATCGAGCGCATGCTGGTGGCCAACGAGCTCGTGTTCGAAGGGCTCTTCTGCGCCACGCCGCATGTCTTCGTCTGCGCCGACCATCCGCTGGCGGGCCGCTCCAGCGTGACGCTCGAGGATCTGGAAGACTACCCGTTCCTGTCCTACGAGCAGGGCAGCTATAACTCGTTTTATTATTCCGAGGAGCTGACCTCGACCTTTGAGCGTCGCAAGAATATCCGCGTGCGTGACCGTGCGACGCTGTTCAATTTGGCCATGGGCCTCAACGGCTACACGGTATGCTCGGGCGTGATCAGCCACGAGCTCAACGGCCCCGGCATTATCTCGATTCCGCTCGACGTGGACGAGTACATGGAGATCGGCATTATTACGCGCAAGAACACGACGCTCACGCGCTACGGTCGGGCCTATATCGACGCGATTCGTCAGCATATCTAGGCTGCTGCGTCCTGTACAGGTCAAATCTCTTCATGGCAGTCCCAACTGATATAGGAAGCATCTATATCAAACTGTTATAAACGTATATTTTACGATGGCTATATGAGCGCTCATACTTTGTCCCAGTAAAGCAACCAATGCAAAGGGAGATATCTATGAGTGCTTTAACCACGCTGAACGCGCCGTTTCGCGCCGATATCGTCGGCAGTTTTCTTCGACCGCAGGCCGTAAAGGACGCCCGCGCTGCCTATACGGCAGGCACGCTTGATGCCGAGGGGCTTAAGGCCGTCGAGGACGATGCCATTCGCGATTTGGTGGCAAAGCAAAAGGCCGCCGGCTTGCAGGTCATCACCGATGGCGAGTTCCGCCGCAGTTATTGGCACCTCGACTTTATGTGGGGGCTCAACGGCATTGAGCGCCGTACCTCGCGTACGGGCTATATGTTCCACGACGAGGAGACTACCGCCGACACCGCCGTGGTTACCGGTCCCATTAGCGGCGAGAACCACCCCTTCGTCGAGCACTTCAAATTTGTCAAGGCACTTGAGGGCGAGGGCCATGTTGCACGCCAGACCATCCCGGCGCCTATCCAGACGTTCTCTGAGGTCACGCTCGACCGCTGCGACGGCCAGCAGGAGAGCCTGCGCGCTGTCTATAAGACCGATGAGGAACTTGCCGACGCCATCGCAGCCGCTTATCGCACGGTGATCGCCGACCTGTACGCAGCAGGCTGCCGCAATATCCAGTTTGACGACTGCACCTGGGGCATCTACTGCGATACCGATTTTGTCGCCAAAACCGGCATGAGCCCGGTCGACCTGCAAAAGGTAAGCGAGCTGGGCGTGGCGCTCAACAATGCCGCCATCGCGGACAAGCCCGACGATCTGGTCATCAACACGCATGTGTGCCGCGGCAACTACCACTCCACCTATGCCTTCGAGGGCGGCTATGACCCCATCGCGCCGTACCTGTTCGCAAACGAGGATGTCGATGCATTTTACCTGGAGTTCGATACGCCGCGCGCCGGCGGTTTTGAGCCGCTCAAGTACGTTGCCCCGGGCAAGAAGGTCGTGCTGGGCTTGGTAACCACCAAGGCGGCAGAGCTCGAGAACGAGGATGTTATCGTCGAGCGCATCCGTGAAGCCGCAAAGTACGTGCCGCTCGAGAACCTGTATCTGTCGCCTCAGTGCGGCTTTGCCAGCTGCGAGATTGGCAACAAGCTGACCGAGGACGAACAGTGGGCAAAGATCGCGCTGGTCAAGCGCATTGCCGAGCGCGTTTGGAAGTAACGCTACCGCTTGCAGGTGACGGCGCGCGCGAGACATGACGTATCACGTACAATGGTCCGGATCGTATCGTTCGGGCAGGTTATCCGATATGCCTGATCGCCCTTCCATCATGAAAGGACTTCCATGTCCCAATCCTCGACGCCCGCCGTCACCGATGCCATCTACGATGCATCATCGCTCGGCCGCCCGCGCATGTTCGTGTTGGGTTTGCAACACATGTTTGCGATGTTCGGAGCCACGGTGCTCGTGCCCGTGCTCACCGGCCTTTCCGTTTCGGCGACGCTTCTGTTCGCCGGCATCGGCACGCTGCTGTTTCATTTTCTATCGCGTGGTAAGGTGCCCGCGTTTCTGGGCTCGTCGTTTGCCTTTATCGCGGGTTATGCCGCCATTGCACCCAACGGCGAGGCCGAGCTTTTGCCCTACGCTTGCCTGGGCGTTGCCTGCGCCGGCCTGCTCTATCCGGTGCTGGCGGCGCTGTTCCGCGCATTTGGCGCCAAACGTGTCATGCGCTTCTTTCCGCCGGTGGTGACCGGCCCCATCGTCATTTCCATCGGCCTGATCCTAGCGAGCTCTGCCATTGCCAACTGTCAGACCAACTGGCTTGTCGCCGTTATCGCTGTGGCCGTGATCATCATCTGCAACATCTGGGGCCGCGGCATGGTCAAGATCGTGCCGATTCTGCTGGGCGTGGTGGTGAGCTATGCCGTTGCGGCTGCGTTGGGTGAGGTCGACTTCTCTGGCGTCGCAGCTGCCCCCTGGGTTGGCTTGCCCGTCGTGTGGGACAACACCGTGTTTGCGCTCTTTGGACCGCAGTTCGATAGCGGTCTTGCCACGACGGCCATCATCACCATCATGCCGCTGGCCTTTGCAACTATGATCGAGCATATCGGCGATATCTCCGCCATTGGCTCTACCTGCGAACGCAATTACATTGCCGATCCCGGTCTGCACCGTACCTTGCTCGGCGATGGCCTGGCGACCATCTTGGCATCGCTTTTTGGCGCCCCCGCCAATACGACGTATGGCGAGAACACCGGCGTGCTTGCCCTGACGCGCGTGTTCGACCCGCGCGTGATTCGCATTGCCGCCTGCTGCGCCATCGTGCTTTCGTTCTGCCCCAAGTTTGCTGCTGTGATCGCTGCTATGCCGGCGTGTGTAATCGGCGGCGTGTCGCTCGTGCTCTACGGCATGATCAGTGCCGTGGGCGTTCGCAACCTTATCGAGAATCAGGTTGATTTCCAGAACAACCGCAATGTGCTGGTTGCGGCTTTGGTGCTCGTGCTTTCGCTCGGCATTGCCTACAGTACCGCCGGTGCCATCGTGCTGGAGCTGGGCGGCGTGACGATTTCGCTTTCGGGCCTTGCCGTGGGCTCGCTGGTGGGCATTGTGCTCAACGCCATCCTGCCCGGTAATGACTTTGAGTTCGATACTTCCGAGCTTGAGGAGACTGCCGAATAGTAGCTGCGTTCAGCCAAATTAAAAATGGCATCCATGCGTATGTACGCGTGGACGCCATTTTTAATGCGTCAGTATCCAGTGGATGCCGCGCGCCATGCGCAGGTCAGTTTGGGCAAAGTGGTTGCCGGGGTTGAGCTCCAGCGTTGTTGGAATGTCATGCTCGATAAACAGCTCTTCCATCGCACGCGTATCGTCGAGTACGTGCCGCATCATGCGGTTGGGCGTCTTGGTTTCCTTTTTACCGAGCGACAGATAGGCGGCGTCGGGCGTGGCTGTCATCGTGCGCTCTCGCGCGTAGTCGATAAAGCCGGGGAACCACAGCGACCCCGATGCACTTGCGGCGCGGTCAAAGGTACCGGTCTGCCAGAGGGCCCAAAGCGAAAAGAGGCCCGCCAACGAGTAGCCGGCAACGCCGCGCCAGGCGGGTGGTTGCGGGAGCGATGATTCGGCCTGGGGGATTATCTGCTTCAACAACTCGTCAAGAAAACCAGCAGCCTGTCCGCCAAAGGGCTCGGCATCTCGTATAGTTCCCTCACATTCCCAGGGGCTCAACTCGCGATTCCAATCGAGTCCTCCGATGGCGACAAGGGTGAACGGCGGGCAGTCGAGCTCTCGGCAGCGCTCGTAGACTTCACTACCGTCGCCCATAACCACGGGGAGGTAGATGACGGGCGCGCCTTCTGCACACTCTGAATAAACGGTTATCTGCTTCTGATGCACTTCCAAGGCAGGCTTCTCTCGGTGTTGTGATATTGACAGCCTCAATTGTCGCACGCTGGCACGGGGGCAGACGCTAAAAGAAAGGCGCGGAGCCGCTCGATGCGATTCCGCGCCTTGTTGTTTTGCTTTAGCAGACTATGCTGTTACGCCACGAAGAAGTAGACGAGGAAGGCAAGGGCTGCGATCCACATGAGCGGCTTGATCTTGGAAGCCTCGCCCTTAAAGAGCGCGACGATCACGTAGGCGATAAAGCCCAGGCCAATGCCGGCAGAGATGGAGTAGGTGAAGGGCACGCCGGCGACAATCATGAACGCCGGGAAACCCTGCGACACGTCGGACCAGTCGATCTCGGAGGCCTCGCTCATCATGAGGTAGCCGACGTAGACCAGGGCGCCGCAGGTGGCGGCGCTGGAAACGATGGTGACGATGGGGGAGAAGAACGCAGCGAGAATGAACAGCACGCCGGTGGTGACGGAGGTGAGGCCCGTGCGGCCACCGTCGGCAGCGCCAGAGGTGGACTCGACGAAGGTGGTGATGGAGGAGACGCCCATGAAACCGCCCACAGCGGCGGCGGCGGAGTCGACGATCAGGATCTCCTTGATATTCTCGACGTTGCCGTCGTCGGTGAGGAACTCGCCCTGCTTGGCCACGGCCATCGCGGTGCCCATGGTGTCGAAGAAGTCACTCATGAGCAGCGAGAACGAGATGACGAGGAGCGTGGGGTCGGTAAGGACCTTGACGATGGCGGGCACGCCGCCGGCGTCGGCGATGGGGCCACCGATGCTCGAGAAGTCGAGCGGGGCGATGATACCGGTCGGAGCCTGGGTCACACCTAGGGGGATACCGGCGATGACGGCGACGACGATGCCGATGAGCAGCGAGCCGGGGACGTTGCGGCAGGCGAGGGCGACCGTCACCAGGATGGAGATGATGCCGACGATGAAGGTGGGGGAGGTGATGTCGCCCAGACCGACGAGTGTACCGGCGCCAGCGGTGATAATGCCGGCATCGCACAGGCCAATCATGGCGATGAACAGGCCCAGGCCCACCGAGATAGCGTGGCGCAGAACCACGGGGATGGCGTCCATGATGGCCTCGCGCAGGCCACAAAGCACGAGCAGCAAGATGACGACGCCCTCAAGGAAGATGACGCTCATGGCCACGTGCCAGTCACCGCCGCAGACGGTGGTGGCGATTCCAGCGATCATCGCGTTGACGCCTAAGCCCGACGCGCAGGCGAGCGGGCGGTTGGCGAAGATGCCCATGCAGATGGTCATGATGCCGGCGCCCAGGCAGGTGGCGCAGGCGAGCGCTCCCGCATCGATGCCAGCGCCCGAGAGCACCGCGGGGTTGACGGCGATGATGTAGGCCATCGCCAGGAATGTTGTCAGTCCAGCGCGAAGTTCGGTCCCGATTGTGGACTTGCGCTCGCTGACGTGAAATAGTTCGTCCATGCATACCCTTTCCTTGTTCGGCCCCGAGTTTAGGCCGATTGACACGAACTCACTCACTATAGCCCCTTTACGACGCTGTTGTTCCTCGCATGTTGATGTTCGGCGCTTTGTAGCAGACGGACGGTATTTTTCGCATGAAAATGAGTGGGTACCGTATACTTAAGCAGTTACAACGACCCCTATGGAGGAACGTATGATTAAAGAGCTCTGCCGCGACGAGGCTATCCTGTCTCAGCGTTGCGAGGTTGCGACTGTCGAGGACGAGTCGGTCGCTCAGGATCTGATTGATACCATCAAGTCGCTCGATGATGCCGGCTGCTTGGCCGCCAACCAGATCGGCGTCACCAAGAAGGTCTGCGTCTATCTGGACGACGCCGGCGAGCCCCATGTGCTCTACAACCCCCGTCTGGTGTTTGGCCTGGGTGCCAGCAAGATGGAGGAGAGCTGCCTGACGCACGAGGAGGTCACCAAGTCCACGCGCTACATCAAGTGCAAGGTTGCCTTTGACCAGATCGTCGACGGCAAGATGAAGGAGTGCCGCCGCGACTACGCGGGCTTTGAGGCACAGATGATCCAGCATATGATCGATCACTGTCTAGGAAAGTTGGTCTAAGGGGTCAAAGCACCGCACCTTGCCGCTCAATCGTCGCTCGCGTACCTTAAGTACGCTTTGCTCCTCTTTCGTGGCAATCTGCGGCACTTTGACCCCTTAGACGACCTGCGGGGTTAACTTGGTTGAGTTTATCCTGCTTGAATAGTCCGGGCGTGACATTGTTGTCATGTCCGGGCTTTTGTGTTTAGCGCCTTTTTGTTTGGAGACAATGAAATTAGCAAGAACGTAAAGCTAGGAGGCGCTATGTGTACGAGTATTCGATTTACCGATAATTCTGGCCACATGTATCTGGGCCGCAATCTCGACTGGAGCTTTGACTACGGCCAACAGGTTCGCGTGATGCCGCGCGGGTTTCACATTCCGTATTCGTTTATCGACGACGCGACAGCGGCGCACGCGGTGATTGGTATGTGCATCGATTACAGGAACTACCCTATGTTCTTCGATTGCGGCAACGATGCGGGCCTCGCCGTGGCGGGTCTCAATTTCCCGGGTTATGCCGAGTATGCCGAGGACCCTGTCGACGGCAAGACCAATATCGCGGCCTATGAGTTCCCCCTGTGGGTGGCAGCGACGTTCTCGACGGTCGATGAGGTCGAGGCCGCGCTGCGCGACACGGTGATTGTCGCCAAATCTGCCGGAGAGGGGCTGGGCGTGTCGCTGCTCCATTGGATTATCGGCGACAGCCAGCGCAGCATCGTGGTCGAGATGATGGCTGACGGCCTGCATGTATACGACGATCCGGTCGACACCCTTGCCAACCAGCCGACCTTCCCGTGGCACATGGAAAACCTGCGCACCTATATCACCGCCACAAGCGATTTTCCGCAGACGGCGACATGGCGTGGCGCCGAGCTCAAGCCCTATGGAGCCGGTGCCGGCATGCGCGGCATTCCGGGCGATTGCTATTCGCCGAGCCGTTTTGTAAAGGCGGCGTACCTCAATGCCAATTACCCGCAAAAGGAGAGCGAGACCGAAAACGTCGTTCGCATGTTCCGCTCGCTCGAGGGCGTGGTGATGATCGAGGGAGCGTCCAGGATGGGCGATGGCAAGTTCGAGAAGACTATCTACACCGGATGCTTTAGCGCGCGCACGGGCAATTATTACTACGCGATGTATGGGGATCCGTCGATTCGCTACGTGAGCCTGATGGATGCCGAGGGCGCGAGCCCCGATAGGCTCGTGGTTCCCGAGCCGCGCCGTTCGTAGCTCACTGGTCCGTTGCGACATAAAACGGCCTCGCACCTCTTATGAGATGCGAGGCCGTTGTCGTCAATGGCTGGTGGCGTGTTAGAAGTTGGCGTCGTTGAACTGGGTGCTCTCGAGTCCGTCGAGTTGCTGTTCGGGCGTATCGGCGACACTCTCGAGCAACTCGGTGGGATCGACGTTCATGTCCTTACCGGCTTCGTTGCCGTTGACCAAGTCGTCCGAGAAGATGTCGACTTCCATTTCCTCGGCCTCTTCGATCTGAACCTCGAGCGGCACTTGGGTGCGCACGAGCTTAACGGCCGGGCGCATGCGGGCAAACAGCGGTACGTACTCAATGATGATGGCCGAGTTCTCGAGACCGTACCAGCGTGCCGGGCTTCCGCAGGCGCGGCGGACGGCGTACTTGATGGCCATCACGCGGTGGTCATTGCGGTTGATGTCCGTTTCGGGGGCAAGCATCTTGCGCAGCATGCAAAAGCGGAAGTCACCTACGTTGCCGCGCGTCTCGTAGATGGAGTAGGTGTGATGTTGCGGCGGCAGCTCGCCCGATGCCATCAAGTCGCCGACGATCTGACGCAGATAGGCGTTGACGCGCTGGTTGACCTTAAAGCCCAGGTCCAGGCGCACGCGGAACAAAAAGTCCGTGCCAAAGGTCTCGACGGAATACTCGTGCGTATAGGGTTCGTCGGTAACGTGCACGTTAATGAACCAATATGCCTTGGCGCGCTTGGGATGCTTATCCAGGATGGAATAGAGCACGTCGCGGTCGAGCGTGAGCGGGTCGGGGCTGTTGGTGAGAAATACCAGATTGTCGGCGAGCACGGGATAGGTCTCGTCGTTGCGCAGGCGGTTGAGCTGATCGATGTACTTGGAGACGGGCAACAGAATCGTCTGCGTGCGCTCGATGGCGGTGCCGCGGCGCCACACGTACATAAGGCCAAACAGCAGTGCGGCCAGGAAGATCATGACGTAGCCGCCGTCAAAGAACATGGTGAGGCACGAGGCGAAGAAGCACAGCTCAATGGCACCAAAGAGCAGGGCGAAGACGCAGGCACCCAGCCTGTGCTTGAGGATGCCGGCGATGTAGCTCGTCAAAAGCGTCGTGGTCATGAGCATGGTCACGGTAATGGCGAGGCCGTAGGCGCTCTCCATGCGCTCGGAGTTTTGGAACAGCAGCACGATGAAGATGCAGCCGACCCACATGATGTTATTGACGAGCGGAATATAGAGCTGGCCCTTGGTGTCGCTGGGGTAGTGGATGCGCAGATGCGGCATAAGGTTGAGACGCGTTGCCTCGGATACCAGCGAGAACGAGCCGGTGATGAGCGCCTGCGAGGCAATGATGGCCGCCACGGCCGAAAGCACGATGGCAAAGGGGCGCAGGGGCTCGGGGAGCATCATATAGAACGGGTTGACGATATCCATCGCGAGCATCTGGGGGTTGGAGTTATTGGCGAGTAGCCAAGCGCCCTGACCCAGATAGTTGAGGATAAGGGCCGCCTTAACAAATGGCCAGGATGCATAGATGTTTGCCTTGCCCACGTGGCCCATGTCCGAGTAGAGTGCCTCGGCACCGGTTGTCGACAGGAAGACAAAGCCGAGCACCATAATGCCCGAATGGTTGATGGGCGAGAACAGGAACATAATGCCGCGGATGGGGTTGAGCGCGCGCAAGATGGACAGGTTGCCGAGCATGTTGAACAGACCGGCGCCTGCCAGGAACAGGAACCACAGCGTCATGAGCGGGCCGAAGAGCTTGCCGATTGACGAGGTGCCGGCGCGCTGCATGGCAAATAGGCCGCAGATAATGATGATTGTGATGATGATGACGTTGGTCTGGCCGTCGCCCAGCAGCGCATGGCCCCATTCGATGGTGCGCAGACCCTCGATGGCTGTGGTGACCGTGACGGCGGGGGTGAGGATGCCGTCGGCAAGCAGTGCCGCACCGCCGATCATGGCGGGCAGAATCAGCCATGGTGCCACCTTGCGTACGAGGCTGAACAGGGCGAAGATGCCGCCTTCGTTGTGGTTGTCGGCCTTCATGGCGATTACCACGTACTTGACCGTGGTCACGAGCGTCATGGTCCAGATGACGAGCGAAAGCGCGCCCAGGATCATGTCCTCGCTGACGGTACCGATGCCGCCGTTGTTGGCGACGATTGATTTCATGGTGTACATGGGGCTCGTGCCGATGTCACCATAGACGACGCCGAGCGTTACGAGCAGCATGCCAGCGGAGAGGGGGATGGCTCCGTGCCCGCCTTGCCCGTGCTGGTCTTGGAGGTTTGCCTCCAGTTTATTGTGTGCCACGAGGACTCCCTTAGACATCCGGTTATCTGTCTAGGACAAAAAACTTTATGCCGTCTTTATACATACAAGAGCAGTTTGGCACATCGGGTTATTTTAGACAATAATCCTCAGCTGGGGATTATTTATCTACGCAGGTAGTATTTCAAAGCAGGGGCTTTTAAGCACGTACTGTCTGGGCGATGCCAGCCTTGGCGTTTGCGCGTTTGCCGGCGAGTTCGCAAAAAATCGCGCCGCCGATGATAAGCGCGGCGCCCGTCAGGCGGACCGGTGTTATGGCTTCGCCCAAAAGGACGGCCGAGAACACGACGGCCGAAAGCGGCTCGAGGTAGCCGACGACCGCGACGGTCTGGACGGGCAGCTTGGCGACGGCACTAAAGTAGAGCAGGCAACCGATGCCGGTGTTGACGACGCCGAGCATGACGACGGCGCGCCAATCAATACTGGTGGCGACGCCGGCGGACAGGAATGAGGGAGCGCCCTGCGTGATGAGCGTGAGGACCAGCGCGGTCACAAAGGCGGCGCTCACCTGGAGCGTGGAGTTCTCGAGGCCTTCGATGTGTGGCGCACCCTTGCTAGCGATGACCATCAGCGCATAGCAAAATGCCGAGGCGATACCGCAGACGATACCCGCAATGGGCATATTGCCGCCTAGACCTTGCGCTGCAATGAGAAAAGCACCACAAGCAACGGCGACAAAGCCGGCGATTTTGCCGCCGGTCAGCTTTTCGCCAAAGATGAGCGGGGAGAGCGCCATGACAATGATGGGGCCGCAGTAGTACAGCAGCGAGGATACGTCGACGCCGATCGTCTGGTAGGCGCGGAACAGAAAAATCCAGCTGGCGCCCAGCGCGGCTCCCGAAAGGAGGAGGGCTGCGGCTTCGCGGAGGCGAGATGGCGCCTGCAACTTATGGCGTTGGGTGATGGCAAGGATAGTGACAAGCGAGAGGGCGCCCAAAAACGTGCGCAGTAGCACGATATCGGAGCTCGGCAACGCGATGGCAGAGGCGATGATGCCGTTGGAGCCAAACAATAGCAATGCTGCTAAGTACGTAAACAGCCCGTTGTTCATGCGCTTCCATCCCCTCTATATCCGAGCATGTTCACTATGGGTGAACTGGCTTTAGAAGAAAAGCGAATATAATGCATAGATAACATGACAAAAGCTCATGCATAGGTGGAGGGGTGCCGTGGAAACGAATGTTCAAAAGATGCAGGTGCTGCTCGAGACCGTGCGCGCCGGAAGCTTTACGCGTGCTGCCGAGCGCCTGAGCTATTCGCAGTCGGGCGTGAGCCGTATGGTGGCCGATCTTGAGGCCGATTGGGGCTTTAAGGTGCTCGACCGCAGTCGCGAGGGCGTGGCTCTTTCTGCCGATGGGCGGCAGGTCATGCCGGCTGTCGAAGCGCTCTGTGAGGAATTCACTCGCTTGCAGCGACGGGTGGATGAGATGCGCGGGCTCATGCGCGGCAAAATCTGCATCGGTACGTTTTCGAGCGTGGCGACCCACGTGCTGCCGCCGGTGATTGCGCGCTTTCGCGCCAATCACCCGGACGTCGATTACGAGTTGCTGATGGGCGATTACTCAGAGATTGAACAATGGGTGGCAGAGGGCCGCTGCGATCTGGGCTTTATCCCGCGTGAACCCCGAGAAAACGGCATGGCATCGCGGTCTTTGGTGCGCGACGAGTTGATGGCGGTAGTGCCGGCGGACTCCTCGCTTGCCGCGGCGGAGGTCGTTCCCCTTGCCGATTTGGCAAACGAGCAGTTTATTCTGCTAGAACGCGGCACCGATGACGAGATTACGCCGCTGTTTCGTCGGACGGGACTGACAGTGCGCTCAAAACTGTCGACTTGGGATGACTATGCGATTATGGCTATGGTCGAGGACGGCCTGGGCGTGAGCATTCTACCCGCGCTCATCTTGCGCCGCTGTCAGTTCGATGTTGCCGTGCGCCCACTCGAGGGGCATCCCCATCGCCAGATCAACGCCATATATCGAACGGCCGATGTTTCGCTCGCGGCCGCTCGATTCCTTGAATACCTCTAAACGTGTACACGTCATTGTCCGCTTTGGGACAATTCTCGGGGTTCGGTACATTTTCTTGTGAAATTGAACTTCCGGATAATGCGCCGCGCTATACTGCTGCCTAAATTGAACTCAGGTTCAATTCGTGTTCTATAAATTGAACTTTGCCAGCAAGGAGGTTCTAGTGGCCCAAGAGACGTTTAGCGATCGCCTGCGACAGACTATGTCCGATCGCGACGTTCGCCAGTCGGACGTGATCCGCGCATCGGAGATGCTCGGCAAAAAACTCGGCAAGAGTCAGATGAGCCAATATGTGAGCGGCAAGACGATCCCGCGGCGCGATGTGGCCGAGCTGCTCGCCCGCATTTTGGAGGTCGATGTTACCTGGCTGCTTGCCGGTGACGCCGACCAAGGTGAGACCCCTCCGTCCCGTAAAGTTGCCAAATCCGAACCTAGTCCCTCAGCTCAAATTCCAAGGAGCACCACCATGCGTACTTTTTCTAAATCCACCAAGCTTGATAACGTCCTGTATGATGTGCGCGGTCCCGTCGTCGACGAGGCTGCCCGTATGGAGGACGAGGGCGAGCGCATCCTCAAGCTCAATATCGGCAACCCGGCGCCCTTCGGTTTCCGCACGCCCGACGAGGTCATCAAGGATATGCGTCAGCAGCTGCCCGACTGCGAAGGCTATTCCAACTCGCGCGGCCTGTTCTCTGCGCGCAAGGCGATCATGCAGTACTCCCAGATCAAAGGCCTGCCCAATGTTCAGATGGAGCATATCTACACGGGCAACGGCGTGTCCGAGCTCATTCAGCTTTCGATGAACGCGCTGCTCGACAATGGCGACGAGATTCTGATCCCCAGCCCCGACTATCCGCTCTGGACGGCGTGCGCAACCCTTGCCGGCGGCCATCCCGTGCACTATCTGTGCGATGAGCAGGCGGATTGGTATCCCGACCTGGAGGATATGGAGTCCAAGATCACGAGCGCGACCAAGGCCCTCGTCATCATCAACCCCAACAACCCCACGGGCTCGGTCTATCCGCGCGAGGTGCTCGAGGGCATCGTCGAGGTTGCGCGCAAGCACCAGCTCATGATCTTTGCCGATGAGATCTACGACCGCCTGTGCATGGACGGCTACGAGCACGTCTCGATTGCCTCGCTCGCTCCCGATCTGCCCTGTGTCACCTTTAGCGGCCTTTCCAAGTCGCACATGATCGCGGGCTATCGTATTGGCTGGATGGTGCTTTCGGGCAACCAGCGCTGCATGAGCGACTTCATCATGGGCATCAACATGCTCTCTAACATGCGCCTGTGCTCCAACGTGCCGGCTCAGTCGATCGTCCAGACGGCGCTCGGCGGCCATCAGTCGGTTAACGACTACATCCGTCCCGGCGGCCGTGTCTACGAGCAGCGCAACTTTGTGTATGAGGCGCTCAACAAGATTGACGGCATCTCGGTGGTTAAGCCGCGCGCGGCGTTCTACATCTTCCCCAAGATGGATGTTAAGAAGTTCAACATCACCGATGACGAGCAGTTCGCCCTCGACCTGCTACACGAGAAGAAGATCCTGATCACGCGCGGCGGCGGCTTTAACTGGGCCGAGCCCGACCACTTCCGCATCGTGTACTTGCCGCGCATGGAAGTGCTCAAAGAGTCCCTCGAAGACCTCGCCGACTTCTTTGACCATTACCGTCAGAGCTAGTGGGATAGAAGCTCCGCACTATGAAAAGCTCCCTGCAGTTGTTTTGCTGCAGGGAGCTTTCTTGAATCGGCGGAACTAAATCACTATCCCGTTGCAGTGGTCGATTTCGTGCTGGATGATTTCGGCGGTGTAGCCCGAGAAGTTTTTGATGCGGTGAACGAAGTTCTCGTCCAAATACTCAACCTTAATGCGGCGATAGCGGGTACAGGGACGCTCGCCGATCAGCGAGAGGCATCCTTCGCTCGTTTGATAGGCATTGACCTGCTCAAGAATTTGCGGGTTGTACATCAGGAGTGTCCTGTTGCCGTCCTTTACGCAGATGATGCGTTTGCGCACGCCGATCATGTTGGCGGCGAGGCCCACGCACTCGCGCTCATGCTCGTGGAGTGTATCCAGGAGATCCTGCCCGGTTGCGGCATCGTCGGGTCCCGCGTCTTCGGAAGGCAGACGCAAAAAGAACTCGGATTTCATGATGGGCTTAATCATGGCGGGCTCCTCATGTCTTATGCTTTCGTGGACTTTTAATAATAGCGCGGAAGGAAAGCTGTGCGTCCGCGTTACAATCTTTCGATGTTGGACCATGTTGCCAGATTCGTCGTGTACGGCGTCTGGCGTAAGTCTAGGGCTCATTTTTCGCCCTGGACCGTTCCTCTGGGGCGATGCGACTGTCGTTCCAAGAGGAAGGAAATGCATGGGGAGCAAATCTCAGCAACAAGTTCAAGTAACGCCATCGGCCTCTGCGGCGATTCTCGTCGTAATGTATATTGCAGCCTTTGTTGCCGCGTTTAACGAGAACATCATTAACGTGGCGTTGCACGACATTATGGCAGCCTTTTCGGTGAGTGCCACCACGGCACAGTGGCTCGTCTCGGGCTACATGATCGTGACGTCGATTTTTACGGCCATCATGGCCTTCCTGTCCGGCCGTTTCTCGACGCGCAAGCTGCTGTTTTTCGCATGCGGATGCATGGTCGCCGGCGAAGTCCTGTGCCTGGTCGCTCCGTCGTTTAGCGTTTTGCTGCCAAGTCGTATTTTGCAGGCTGCGGGATCGGGCATCTTGTTCCCGCTCATGATGAACGTGGTGCTGTCTTGCGCCCCGCGCGAGAAGCTCGGTTTGTATCTGAGCCTGGGCGGCGCCTGCATTACGCTAGGACCGGCGTTTGGACCCGTGATTAGCGGTCTTATGTGCACGTTATTTGGCTGGAGGGCGGTGTTCGTAGTGCCGCTGGTGGGCGGCATTGTGGTCGCTGCAGCGGGCGTTAAGCTTGTTCAGAATGTCGGAGAGCGCTCGAACACCACGCTTGATATTCTGTCGGTTGTTTTGCTCGCCGCCGGCATTACGGCATTTGTGTATTCCGTAGGCGAGTTCTCGACCAATCTGATTGCCGGCATCGTGGCGCTTTTCGCCGCCATTGTGCTGCTCGGCCTGTTTGCGGCCCGTCAGCTCAAGCTCGAGCATCCGGTGCTTAACGTGCGTCCCATGGCGAGCTTTCGCTTTTGGCCTGCGTGTTTGCTTGTGGTGGTGTCGATGATGACGACGTTCTCGATGAGCGTTTTGTTGCCGCTCTATTTTGAGGGCGCATACGGCATGACCGCACTTATTGCGGGCTTGCTCATTTTGCCGGCGATTGCCTGCAACGCCGTGACCTCGATTGTGGGCGGACGCGTGATGGACGCCCGTGGCGCATGGCCGCTGCTGCCGGTCGGTTTTGCCCTGATTGCCGTGGGGCAGACTGCCATCTCGATGACGGCGGCAAGCATGAACATCGGCGTCGTCGTGGCGCTGACCGTTGTAGTGTATGCCGGAGTCGGTTTGGTGCTGAGCCCCTCGCAGACGGCCGGCTTGGAGACGCTGCCTGCCGCTGAGCATCCCCACGGAACGGCATTGCTCAACACGTGGAACATGATTGCCGCATCGTTTGGCCCGTCCCTGTTTATCGGCCTGCTCTCGAGTTCTGCAGCGACTGCCGGCACGGCTGGCGCTGCGACCGACGTTGCCCAGGCGATTGGATTTGCAACTGCCGTGCGCGTGGCGGCCGTGATTGCCGTGGTCGGGTTTGTGGCGTCGCTGGTGTACGCTCGTCGCGAGTCACACATGTCGCATTAATGTGTGCACATAGATTCTGCAGCTAGATTAGATGGCGACACCATAAACTAATGGACGTTTTGCCGAGAGGCATGAATGTTTAAAGCGCAAAGAGTGCGCGACGGGCCCCGCGAATGGGGCGATGATGCCCGAGAGGGCCAAGAAGGAGTCTCATGTCCGAGAACGAAGAGATCATGAACGAGACCGAGAACGAGACCATGACTGCCGAGGTCGAGGCAGTCGAGACCGTGGAGACCGAAGCTGCCGAGGTTGAGGCTGCTGACGAGGTTTCCGCCGAGGAGGAGGCCGAGGTTGTCGAGGCCGCCGTTGATTACGATGACGAAGAGCTGATGGACAAGATGCAGAAGGCCGCCCGCCTGCTGCGTAGCCGTCGCTTTGCTATTTCTAAGGAGGAGGAGGCCAAGGCCGAGCGCATGGCGAACATCGAGCGCGCCATCAAGCTTCTTGACCTCAAGCCCAAGATGGAGCAGAAGGAAATGTCCGACCTGCTGGGCATGCGCCTTCGTGAGCTCGATGGCCTGATGGCCGAGGCCGAGGCTGCCGATCTGGTCGGCCGCATCGACGACGCCGAGGGCGATATGCGCAAGATTGTTGTCTTCGCCGCCGAGGATGCCGCTGAGGGCCTGGTCGAGCTTGCCAACAAGAAGGAGAAGCTCCTGCCCGAGCTTTCTTACGAGGAGGCCACCGAGCTGATGGCCGCTCTCGATAAGGTTATCGCTCCGCTCGTCGCCATGGGCCTGGACGAGGATCGCGGTCCTCGCGGCGGCCGTGACGACCGTGGTGGCCGTGGCGGCGACCGTGGCGGTCGCGGCGGCTTTGGCGATCGTGGTGGCCGTGGTGGCGACCGCGGCGGTCGCGGTGGCGACCGTGGCGGCCGTGGCGGCTTTGGTGACCGTGGCGGCGACCGTGGCGGTCGCGGCGGCTTTGGCGGCAACCGTGGTGGCTATGGCGATCGCGGTGGCAACCGTGGCGGCTTTGGCGGCAACCGTGGTAACGACCGCGGCGGTCGCGGCGGCGACCGTGGCGGCCGCAACGGCGGCGGCTTCCGCGGCAACCGCTTCTAGGGGTTACGCGGTTCTACGAACCGCGTAACCAGTTGACGCTGCGCGCCCACCAG
>CABRZJ010000031.1:0-18162 GCA_902475425.1 uncultured Collinsella sp. | reverse complement strand
GCAATGCCGACGAGGAAGGCGTGATGATGGCGTTCATCACGCTCAACATGGTCGAAATTTTCCACTGCTTCAATATGCGCAGCCGTCGTGCGTCGCTGTTCACCATGAAGAAGCAGAACAAGTGGCTGTGGGCTTCCGCCGCGCTGGCACTGGTGCTGACGGTGATCGTGACCGTGCAGCCGACGCTTGCCGAGATGTTCTTTGGCCCCGTGACGCTTGAGCTCAAGGGCGTTGTCGCTGCCCTGGGCCTGGCCTTCCTGATCATCCCGCTGATGGAGATCTACAAGGCGATCATGCGCGCTGTGGAGAAGGAGTAACGCTCTCGTCCGGGCCCGCCCCACGCCCTTTCTCCCTCACTGGTCCTCGCGCTTCGCGCTGCGGGATCGTTCGGGAGAAAGGGCTTCCGGGGCGGGCCCTGCGGTATCCTTGCTGGCTTTTCTCCCGCGCGGATGAAAAGGGCTAAGGGAAAGTATGTGAGCTGGTCGAGCAATTGCTCGACCGACTCTTTTTTGTGGGTAAAATACCTGCTCAGTTGTGATTTGTGGTGCTGGGAGGCGCTTGTGGGCAAGGCGAAGGCTAAGGCGAAGAAAAAGACGACGGGGGCGCGGGCTAAGCGCGATCGTCGTCGGAAGCTTGCGACCGAGGCCCCCGCGTCTGTCGAGGAGCTGCTGGCGAGCGTGCCGGGACTCGATGCGCTGCAGGACGTTCCGGCGTTTGATGACCTGCCGGTCGATGAAGCCCAGCAGGCTGCCTTTGATGATTTCTGCGCACATGCCGAGGAGCCCGAGCAGATGCGGCTGGGTGCCGTGGTGCGCTTGGATCGCGGGTTTCCACTGGTGGCGACTGCCGATGACACGTTTCGTGCCGAGCATGCTGTGGGGTTTGCCAAGTCACGCGGCGAGGACGAGGTCCTGCTGCCTGCCGTGGGCGATCGTGTGGCGGTGCGCCGCGCTCCCGGGCACGATATGGGCGTGATTGAGTGCGTGCTGCCGCGCCGTACGAGCTTTGAGCGTTGGCGCGGCCGTGCCCGCGGGGAGCGTCAGGTGCTCTGCTCCAACGTGGATAGCGTGCTAATCGTGCAGGCGCTCGGTGCCGGCGAGGTGCTGCTCGATCGCGTGGCGCGCTCGCTGGTGTTGGCGCTCGACTGCGATGCCGAACCGGTGGTGGTACTCACCAAAGCTGACCGCTGCGATGCCGAGGAGCTCGAGCGCGATCTGGACCGCGTGCGCCGCCTGGTGGGTCCGGACGTGCGCGTGATCGTGACGTCCTCTGCCGAGGGCCGCGGCCTGGACGAGGTCCGTGCCTGCGTGCCCGCCGGGAGCTGCGCCATGATTCTGGGCGAGTCGGGTGCCGGCAAGTCGACGCTGCTCAATGCACTGCTGGGCCACGATACGTTGGCGACCGGCGGTGTGCGCGAACGCGACGATCAGGGCCGTCACACTACCGTCGCGCGCGTGATGGTGGCACTGCCGGGCGACGCCGGCGTGATCGCCGATGCCCCGGGCCTGCGCAGCCTGCCGCTCGTGGGTCACGAGCGGGGTCTGGCGCGCGCTTTCCCCGAGATTGTCGAGGCATCGCGCGCGTGCCGGTTTGGCGATTGCACGCATGTCCATGAGCCGGGCTGCGCCGTTCGCGAGGCCGAGGACGCCGGGCAGATCGATAGCCTGCGTCTGGAAACGTTCCAAAACCTGGCGTCATCCATGCGCGTGAGCGCTCAAATGCTCGATCCCGATGTCCATCTGTAATTGATTTTTCCTATGACAGCCGTCTCCCAACTGTTCGGGAGACGGCTTTTTTTGCTGCGGAAAAGCTTCGAAACATACAGTTTGCTGACGTGCTGACCAAAACCTTGCCACGAGCTTGACGGGCTGGTCAGCTTTTGGTCAGCGATTGGTTTGACATCGAAAACCAAGATTGCGATTGCGCCGCTTTGCACTCTGACCGCTCAGACAATGGTGGTACGGGCATTCGCCCGGCACTGCCATGAGAGGAGCGGCCGTGAACAAGAGCAAGCGCATCGCCATCAGTCTGGTCGCGGGCGTGCTCGCTGCTCTGCTCTGCATGGTTTACGGCTCGTCGATCCGCTCGCAAGCCGAACAGGTCCAGGCTGAGACCTTGGCCAAGTACGGTGGCGATCGCGTCGAGGTATGCGTCGCGGCGCGCGATATCGATGTGGGTGAGACCCTCGATGAGACCAATGTCATAACCCAGGAGTGGCTGACGAGTCTGCTGCCGCGTGACGCGGCGACCGAGCTACGCCAGGTGCGCGGCGACGTGACGACTTCGCGTATTCCCAAAAACGCCGTGATCTGCAATGTCTACACCAAGGCCGAGAGCCACATGCTCGAGGTACCTAAGGGCAAGGTCGCCGTTTCGGTGGCGGTCGATGCCGAGCACTCGGTCGGCGGTGCTGCGGGCGTGGGCAGCTACGTGGACGTGTACGTGCAAAAAGACGGCGTAACCGATCGGCTGTGCGGCGCGTACGTGATCGATACCAGTGAGGATTCCGGTTCCACGCGCGAGGGCAAGATCGAATGGGTGACGCTGGCGGCTGACCCCGAAGACGTCAAGGAACTGCTGGGAGCCTCGGGCAAGGGAACGGTCAGCTTGACGATTCCCGCCACGGCGCGCGGCAAAAAGAGCGGAGGCGACGAGTGATGAAGGCGATCTGGCTTGCGTGCTGCGCGTGCGGCGATTACGGGCTGTTGCAGCGGGAAGTCGAGGGCCGTGATGTGGGTGCACAGGTGCTTCGCGTGGGTGACCTGGACGGGCTGGTTTCCATGGCGCGGGCGTTTCCGTCGCGCCGCGGGGCTGTCATCATCGCGGCGTCTCTGTTTGATACCGAAGATGTGCGCAAGACTGTTGCGCGCCTGACGGCCGAAGGCCGCGTGAGTCGCGTGGTCGTGTTGATAGAAGCGCTCGATCCGTCGGATATCGAGGGGCTGTTTCGCGCGGGGGCGACCGAGGTCATCGCTGCGCACAGTATATGCGGCAACGGGCGTGCGGGCGAGGGAGCGGTTGATTCCGATCGGCGCATGACGATTGAGCCCGATGCTTTTGTTGATAGGGAACCCGGGGCGCCTCGCGCTACAAGAGGCCCGCGTGTTGATGATTATGGAAAAGCGGAAGCCGAGCATGGTCGGCGCCCCCGGAACCCCCTTGTATGCGATGACGCTGGAGGGCCGGCGCAGCATGCTGGCGACTCCCCGGCTGTAGATATGGGATACGTGCACGGCGTGAATCTGGTGGATGAACTCGACGAAGTTGAGGGCTTTGCCGGGTGCGGCGAGTTGTCGCTAATGCAGCATGAGCAGATTGCGCAGAACGAGCCTGCCTCGCAGACCGAACAAGCTGCCATGCCGGCTTGGACGCAGCGTGTGGTTGCGGCGGGGGAGACGGGGGCGCTGCCACCGACGCCCGCCCCGCCGCCTCTGATGCCGCCGGCAGACGCTGCCGCTCCGCCGCATCGAGCTCCGGTCATCTGCGCTATTTCGGGTTCGGGCGGTTGCGGCAAGTCGACGATCGTTGCCACCATGGCACACACATCGTCGCTGTTGGGCTTGCGTGCCGCCGTGCTCGACCTGGACCTGATGTTTGGAAACCTTTACGACTTGTTAGGCGTCGATGCTCCGCGCGATATGGCGGCACTTATCGAGCCGTCGGCGGCGGGCACGCTCACCGAGCCGGATATCGTAGCCACATCGATGCGCGTGGCGCCGGGCGTTACGCTCTGGGGTCCCGTCGCGGCGCCCGAGCAAGCTGAGCTCATGGCGCGTCCGGTGGAGCTACTGCTTGATGTTCTGCGTCGCGAATCCGACGTGGTCTTTATCGATACCTCGGTCTTTTGGGGCGACGCCGTGGCGGCTGCGGTGGCGGCGAGCGACCGTTGCCTGGTCGTTGGCGATGCGGCGGTGTCGTCCGCGACATCGGCGTCGCGCGTCATCGAACTGGCAAGTCGAGTAGGTGTGCCGCGCACGCGCATGAGCGCCGTGTTCAACCGGTTCGGTGCGCGCGGGGCAGACGAGGACGTCGCCATGCGCTTTGAGATTGCCTGTGCGTTGAGCTCCAAGATTCGTATCGCCGATGGCGGGCAGGATCTCGCCGCGCTCATGGCGTTTGGGCGCGCTGACGAGGCGGTGGGGCAGACCAGTGCTTTTGCGACTAGCATGCGCGAGGCCACGCGCGAGATGCTCGTGGAACTGGGGTGCGCCGTCGGCCCTTGGGGCGATATGGTCGCCGACCGTGCAACGCGTACCGAACGCCCGCGTATCCGCCTTCCCTGGTTGCGCGAGGGTGATCAGCGATGAGCCTGCAAACGAGGATTAAGGCTGCCGGCGCTGCAGCGGCGGCAGCGCCTGTAGATGCGGGGCGTCGCCGCGCGGTGAAACGACGCACCAAGCGCGCCGTGATGGACCGCATGGGTTACGACGAAGTGGCGCGTATCAGCGCCTATATCGACCCGGCACTTGCCCGCTCGGAATTGCGTCCTGCGGTGGAGGCGGCGCTCAATGTTGAGGAGCCGACCGATCTCGCGACGCCCGAGCGCGAAACCATCATCGACGAGATTTTGGATGACGTGGTGGGCTTGGGGCCGTTGCAGCCGCTCATCGAGGACGACACCGTTACCGAGATCATGATCAACGGCTGCCGCTCGGCTTTCTTTGAACGCGGCGGCGTCTTGTACCCCATCGAGCATGCGTTTGAGGATGATGAACAGATCCGTGTGCTTATCGACCGCATCATCTCGCCACTTGGCCGCCGTATCGACGAGCGCAGCCCCATCGTCAACGCCCGCCTCAAAACGGGCTATCGCGTCAACGCGGTGATTCCGCCTGTGGCGATTGACGGACCGATTCTCACCATCCGAAAGTTCTCGGACCGTATCTGCTCGCTGGACGAGCTTGTGGGGCTGGGGTCGCTGCCGCTTTGGTATGCGCAGCTGCTGTCGTGCGCGGTGTCGCTGCGACAGGACCTGGCGGTTGCGGGAGGCACGGGATCTGGTAAGACCACCCTGCTCAACGCGTTGTCATGTGAGATTTCCACTGGCGAGCGCATCGTGACGATCGAGGACTCTGCCGAGCTCAAGTTTGCGCATCATCCGCACGTGGTGCGCCTAGAGGCGCGCGAGGCTTCAATTGAGGGTGAAGGCGCGGTGACGATCCGCGACCTGGTAACTAATGCCCTGCGCATGCGCCCCGACCGCATCGTGGTGGGCGAGGTGCGCGGTGCCGAGTGCTGCGACATGTTGCAGGCCATGAACACGGGCCACGACGGGTCGCTCACCACACTTCATGCGGGTTCAGAACAGGAGACCGTGGTGCGTCTGACGTTGCTTGCACGTTATGGCATCGACCTGCCGAGTGAGCTCATCGAGGAGCAGATTGCCATGGCGCTCGACGGTATCGTGATGTCCGAGCGCCACGCCGATGGCAGGCGCTTCGTCTCCTCGTATTCGGGGGTGCGACGCGCCGCATCGGGCGGCGTAGAGCTCGAGCGCTATGTGACGTTCGATGCCGCCGAGCGCACCTGGACGCTTGACCGCGAGCCGCCGTTTATCGCAGAAGGCCTGCGGTCGGGGACGCTCACACAAGAGGAGGTGGACGAATGGAGATCGCTGTGCCCCTCGTCGTAGGGGGCTTGGCAGGGCTTTCTGTCGCGACGGCGTGCGGGGCGGAACCTCGTGTGCCGCAGGTACCGCCGGCGGAGCTGGCACGTCAGGCGCTCGAGACGGTGGCAGAGAAGCTGCCGCGTGAGCTGGTGGAAAACGATCTGCTGAAAAAGATCGCCCGTTCGTGGGCATCGCTGGCTCCGGCGCATCGCCTTGGCCTCGTGATCGAGGATGCTTCGGGATGTTTGGCGTTTCTGCTGCTATCGAGCGGTGTCTGCTGCGTTTTACTAACGATGGTGTCGTTATCGCCCCTCGGATTTGCCTTGGGACTTGTTGCTCCGTTTGCCGTTGGTGCCGCTCGGGATGGCTTTGAGAGCCGGCGCGAGCAACACGATGCAGAAGAGGCAATGCCCGAGGCGTTTACCGCACTTTCCATGTCGCTTGCCTCGGGACATTCGCTGGCCCAGGGCATGCGCTTTGTGGGCGCTCATGCGCAAGAGCCAGTGCATAACGAGTTTTTGCGGGTGGCGGCGGCGATCGATTGCGGCATCTCGGCGACCGACGCGCTCGATGACTTGCTCGTGCGTATCGACGCCCCCGGTCTTTCGCTTGTGACCTTGGCGCTTAAGGTGTCTCAGCGCACCGGCGCTCCGCTTGCCGACTTACTGTCCGAGGCGTCGAGCATGGTGGGGGAGCGCATTGAGCTCAAGCGCCGCCTGGATGTTAAGACGTCGCAGGCTCGCATGTCTGCGCATATGGTCGCGGCGATGCCGGCGGGCATGTGCGCGGTGTTGGCGCTGCTTTCGGCAGATTTTCGTCGCGGTCTTGCGACGCCTGCCGGCGCGGGCGCTGTGGTGCTGGGTCTAGCCCTCAACGTCGTTGCCCTGGTGGTTATCCGGCGCATTATGCGGGTGGAGCTATGAGCGCCTCGGTTGCAGTTGCGGCTTGCCTGTGCGCCCTGAGTGTATTTGTCGCGACGGGTTTTGATCGGGCGGATGCACGCAAGATCGCAGGGGCCTGCAAGCGCGAGGCGGTGCTGGTCGCTGCCGCTGGTCGCTCGGTGGTCGATGCTCTGACCGCGCGAGTGAAGGGCGCGGTTGGAGCGGGCGGCCCGGCGCGAGTGTCGCTCGGCGAAGTGTCCGAGATGATCGATGTTGTGCGCTTGGGTCTTTCGGCCGGTCTTTCGTTTGATGCGGCGCTTGAGATTTTCTGCGCCAACCGCCGGTCAGTGCTGGCTCTCCGCCTTGAGCGGGCCTGCATGGCGTGGCAGGTGGGCGTGGGCACGCGTGAGGACGAGTTGTTGGCCGCCGCGCGCGACCTGGACGTGCGAGCGCTCGAGACCTTTGCCATCACGGTGGGGCAGGCGCTTGCCCTGGGTGCCCCACTTGCCGAGACCTTGGCGGCTCAAAGTCGCGAGATCCGTGCCGCCCATCGTGCCGCGGTCGAGCGCGAGATCGAGCGCGCGCCCGTCAAGCTGTTGATTCCCACCGGCACGCTCATCTTGCCGGCGTTACTTCTATCCATATTGGGCCCGCTGCTGGGAGCAGGCGGGATGATGTAGGGAGGAATACATGAACACGATGACTGACGTTGTTGGCAAGGCTTGGAACTGTGCGTTTTGCCAAGTAGCGCGTGCTCGCCAATGCGCCAAGACGCTTTTGCAGGAGGAGAGTGCGCAAGGCACCACCGAGTACGCCATCTTGGTCGGCGTGCTCGTGGTGATCGCGATCATCGCCATCGTTGCATTTAAGGGCAAGGTCCAAGATCTATGGAACGCTATCAGCGAGGGCATCAACAGCCTGTAGATGACGGGCGGCCCGTCGGCGTGCTGCTGGTGTTTGCTTGCCTGACCGTGGCGATAGCGGCGGTGCTTTGGGGGCTTAACGCCGCGCGGCAGCAGCGTCCTGGGACCGCCTCCGATTTGGGCTCAGATTCGGCGGTGGCATCTCAAAAAGATGAGATGCGAGATGCGGACGATTCGGATGTCGCTGTCACGGCGCAAACCTTTCTGCGGACGCTCGACAAGCGGTCTGGCACTGCGACGGATTCGCCTGAGGGCAACGCGATTGCGGTCCGACTTGCATGGTCCGAGGACCGACCGATGACCGAAGCGGCGGCGGATATGCTGCGTGCCTATCGCGAGGTACCCACGGCGCAACTTGCTCTGAGCGGCTATCTCGACATCAAGGGAAACGTGTGGGGCGCCATCGTGCGCGACGGAAGCGGCTGGGTCGATATGGTGACAATTGCCGCGGATGCTGGCGATGCTTCGTGTCGTCTGCGCGCCGTGCGCCTGAGCCCGCAGGCAACGGACTCAAAGGAGGGATCGTGAAATGCATGATGTCCTGCGTGAGGAATCTGCCCAGGCGACGGTCGAATACGCCATCGTCACGGTGGCGCTGTTATCGATCGTGCTGGCGATCGCGGGGCTTTGGCGTGCCGGCACCGATGGGCGCTTGGCGGCGCTGGTTGAGCGGGCGGCATCCCATGGCGTTGCCTCGACGTCGGTTATCGACGCCGCTGCGGCCGCTAAGGACATCGCGTTGTATTGATGCCGCGCGCGAGGACCGGGCGCAGTCTACGGTCGAGGCCGCTTTTTTGCTGCCGACGTTTCTGACACTCATCCTTCTCGCGCTGCAACCGGTGTGCCTGCTCTATACGCGCGCGGTCATGGAGTCTGCCGCCGCCGAGACCGCGCGGCTCATGACCACGACGACGGCGGAGGACGACGATCTTAAGGAGTTCGCCCGCCGCCGACTTGCCGCAGTGCCCAACGTTTCGATCTTTCATGCCGGCGGGCCGTTGTCGTGGGATATCGAGCTTGGCCGGGCCGGTGCGGGTGGCGTCTCGTCCGTGTCCGTTTCCGGCGAGGTCAAGCCGTTGCCTGTGATCGGTGCGTTTGCGCAGGCTATGGGTGGTACCGCCGAGGGCGGCTACGTTGAGCTCAAGGTCGATGTCTCGTATCAATCGCGTCCCGAATGGCTGGAGGGAGATTATGATTCGTGGATTGCTGCATGGGATTAAGCGTTTCTGGTCTAGACGCGTTTTGACGCACCGTCCGAGCTGCCATCGCAAGCGAGGCGGCTTTATGGGTCGAGCCGGTGTCGATCTGTTTATCGAAGACGGCGCCTATACCACGCTTTCTTCTGCCGTGGTCATCCTAGTGGTGCTCACATTGTTGTTTTCGTCGACCGCGGCGATATGGAGCATGTCGCGTGCCGGGGATACCCAGGTGGCGGCTGATAGCGGCGCGCTGGCGGGTGCCAACGTAGTGTCGTCCTATCACACGGCTGCCACGGTGGTTGATGCGAGCATCTTGAGTCTGGGGCTGGCGGGGTTTGCCACGATCGGGACGGGCCTGGTCGCCATCCTCATCCCGGGTGCCGAGCCGGTTGCCGGCAATATGGTCGACACCGGGATTGAGATCATTAAAACGCGCAACAAGTTTGCCAAAAGCGCATCGGAAGGCTTACAGAAAATCGAGACGGCTCTGCCGTATCTGATCGCCGCGCGTGCCACGCAGGCGGTGTCGGCGCAGGATACCGATAGTGTGACCTATACCGGTACGGCGCTTGCCGTGCCCAGGACATCCGAGTCGGACTTCGCTGCGCTCAAAGGATCAGAGATCTCGACCGATACCATTAAAGACACATCAGATGATTTAGAGTGTGCGGCCGAGGAGCTGCGGAAGGCTTCTGAGGACACGGCGAAGGCTAAAGAGCGTGCTTGGCTGGCGGATTGTGGTGGGTCTGACAAGGGCTCGGTCGGCAGCTGTTCTTGCATGTGGGAGCGTGCGAAAAGCCTAACGGATCTCTCCGGTGTTCAAAATCCGCATTACTCATCGAGCGTTACGTGGGAGCCCCAAGTTGCCCTTGATCGCGCGAAGGACTACTACCATTGGCGTCTGACAAATGAGAAGCCCCACGGCTCGAGTGTCGAGATGAAGGCAGAGTCTGCGGCGCGTAAGGCGTTTTATACCTATGCGAGCGCGGAGGTCGATCGGGCACATATAACCGAGAACGGAGACAGGGTTTCCTCCTATATTCCACTGTTGCCGCGCAGCTCTGATGAGGTTCGGGCGACGGAGCTCTATACCGATGCGGTGTGGCCGACGAGCGTGAACGATGACAAGGCGTATCTGCATTACGGGACGACCTGCCCCAACTATAAGAAAGGGACGCCGAGCGGATTTGCTTCGGTTGCCGATTACGATGGACAGGATAAATGCAGCAAATGCCATTTTGGCGTTTTGTCGCTTGGTGCTGTTGCGGCGCCTTCAACCTCTATCGAAAACGGCTTCGAGTATCACTTTGACAAGTTTAAAGACGCCCTGGAGGACTACGTCGACTGTCGCAACAAGGAGCTCGAGCTCGAGCGTCAGACCGAGGACGAAGCCGACCGTGCGGGCAATGCGTTTGACCAGGCCATTAAAGCGCTTTCGGGCGAGCGTCCGCGTATCGCTCCGCCCGGTCGCAACGGCGTGGTTGCCTTTGCGGTTTCGGGTGCCATCTCGAGCCCCGATGAGCTCAACTCTTCGTTTAACACGGCAGTCAGGCTTGGCGATCGCGGTGCCATCTCTGCCGCGGTGCTGGCGCCCGATGAGGCGACGGCGCAAAACAACGTGCTTTCGCGATTTTTCTCGACATTGAAGGAACGCTCGGGTGGCGTTGCCGGCGTACTCGATGGCGTCATGGATGTTTGGGGACGGCTGCTTGTGGGATACGGAGACATCCAAGGTTCGGCCGACGAACTTATGGACGAGATGATTAAGGGCCTAGGAGGGGGCAACGGTGCGTTGGGCTCCATTGCATCGTGGCTCGGCGATACCGTTTCGGCGTCCGTGGCGGCGCTGGGTTTGGAACCGTGCGACTTGCGCCTGCGAAAGCCGGTGCTGACCGATTCCGCCAACGTCATTAAGAGTCCGGGGTCTGACATTGCGGGTCTCTCTCAAACGCAAGACAAACTGCGAAGTATTCCGTTGGGCGTGACCGATCCCAAGGCGCTTTGCGAGGCGTTGGAATATCAAGTCGAACGCACCATCAGCGGTACGGTGTTCACGCTTGCGGAGATTCCTCTGCCCGGCGGCGGCTCCATCCCGCTCACCGTCGATGTCGCCACGCTGGTTGGCGCTCTGGGCGGTGGGTCGTAATGAGTATCCGCACGCGTCTGCGCGAGGAGCACGCCCAAGCGACGGTGGAGATGGCAGTGGTTACGCCCATTTTGCTGGTGCTGGCACTCATCGTGTACAACGTCATGATCTTTGCCAGTGCTGTCGCGCGCTTCGACCGCGTGGTGCCCGACATCGTGTTGGCGCACGCCGTGGCGTCGGAGGGGGAGGGCGACGAAAGCTCTGTCGATGCCTCGGCGACGGTCCAGACTCAAATTCTGAATGCCATGGAAGGCTATGACTTGCAGATCGAAGTGTCGAGCGAGCAAGGCGCGGAGGCATCGGATGGTGCCCTGCTCTCCCTATCCGGTACGTTTAGGACCTACACCTGCACCATGCACTATGAGCCGTGGCCGAGCTCGCTCAGCATCGCCGGCGTTTCGCTGGGGGCACCGGCAAAGTTGTCACATGAGCGCGCGGTGACGGTCGATCCATGGCGTCCGGGGGTGGTCATGTGACCGCGGTCTCGTCCTACATCGCCTACGCGCGGGCACTCAATAGGCTGGGCTGGACGCCGGCCGAGTTTGCGGTGGCGGAGTCGTTTACCGTGCGCCTGCGCGGCATGCTGGGACGGTGTCCGGTTGCCGCCAACGGCCTGCCGCTCGTCATGGCATTTCCACGCTGCTCTTCGGTCCATACGTGTTTTATGGCCTATCCCATCGACATCGCCTTCATCGATCGCGACGGCAATATCCTCGCGCGCTACGAAAACGTACGTCCCTGGCGTATGTGCTCCTGCCCCGGCGCCTGGGCCGCACTAGAGCGCCCTTCAATCATTGTTTCGACCCCTGCTCTCCAACGCGTGCCGGCTTAAGAATTGGCGACAGCGGTCTTTCGTCATACGAAATTGGGTAAGATGGAGGAGAAGATGCATGGATGTTGAGATCCATCCCAACGCTAAAAAGCACCTGACGGAAAAGCAGGTGCTTAGCGCTTGGCTTGCGGTTACTGAGTGCATTCGTCGCGAGTCGAAGGACGAGCCGCCGAGATGGCTTGCGATTGGATGGCCCCAGACGGACGAAGCGTGGAGCTTGTCGCGGTCGAGCTTGTCCGTGGGTGGCTTATCATTCATGCCTTGTCTCCAGTCCAGAAGAAATTTTGGCAGGAGATTGAACGGGCTCGGCAAAGGGGTCGATGATGGGCAAGACGTATACGGCCGCTAATGGTCAGGTTGTAACGGATGAAATGATTGACGCGTGGTGCGAGTCGTACGAGCGCGGAGAGTTTCCGGATGGCGAACATACCGTTGGTGGGATCGTGCATGGACGGCCCCCGCTCTCAGGTGAGGGGACGGCAACGTTGTCGGTCAAGATTCCTCTGGGAATGAAGGAGGCCATTCGTCGACGGGCGGCTGCCGAGGGGATGACGCCAAGTGAGTTTGCCCGTGCGGCTCTGAGCGAAAAACTTCTTGCTGCCGGCTGATGCCTCTGACGTGCCGATTTAAAGAACCGAGGCTGTGCTCAAAAACTTTTTTAAAATTCTCGGTTGACCGGAACGCGTCCTTGGTTATACTAATCAAGCCTTGAAACAAGGCACACCTCAAATGGCTGGGTAGCTCAGTTGGTAGAGCAGAGGACTGAAAATCCTCGTGTCAGGGGTTCGATTCCCTTCCCCGCCACCTTGAATTGACTAGGACTTCTGCAAAGGGGTCCTTTTCTTTTATATGGACCCTGCACGGAATCGAACCCCGTGAGGGCGCGGAGCTGAGGAAACGCGCAAGCGTTTGCCAGCGTAGCTCGCAAGGCGCGTAAGCGCCGCAGCGGTCCGTTCGCGCAGCGCGCGGACGCGATTCCCTTCCCCGCCACCTTGAATTGACTAGGACCTCTGCAAAGGGGTCCTTTTCTTTTATGTAGGGTTCTGCGGAAACTGCGTCCCAGAATAAGGGCTCAGAACGGGACACACTTTCCGGTGCCTGCCTTTGGCGCGCGTACACACCTCGTCGCACCATTCCGAGCCCGCCCGCCCCAGACATTCCTCCCACTTTCGCGTCACTTTGCAGACCGTTCGGTCGCCTGTCCGCACACGCGGGTATACTCAAAACGATACTTATCCTATGCAATACGATGCGGGTTCGACCTGCATGATCCGAAGGGGGCAGTGATGGAGAGGATACTCGGCGTTAATCTCTCTGGCTGGTTTATTCCCGAGCCTTGGGTGACCCCGTCGCTGTACGCGGCGACCGGCTCATCCAACGCAGCCGAGCTGCAGGAGGCCATGGGTACCGCCGCTTACAACGAGCGCATGCGTCGTCATTACGAGACGTTTGTGAGCGAGGACGATTTTCGCCGCATGGCGCAGATCGGTCTCAATGCCGTGCGTCTGCCGGTGCCCTGGTATGCCTTTGGCTCACAGGAGTCCGATGCCTCCTACATATCGGTTGTCGATTACATCGACCGCGCGATTGAGTGGGCTGCCAAGTACGATATCCGCGTGCTGCTCGATCTGGCAACCGTGCCCGGTGGCCAGGGCGATTCCAACGATTCGCCCACCACGCCGGAGGCTGTCGCCGAGTGGCATTCGTCCACCAACGGCCGTCATGTCGCACTCGACGTGCTCGAGCGCTTGGCCGATCGCTATGGCGAGGCCGAGAGCCTGCTGGGCATTGAGCTGCTGGACACGCCGCAGATGAGCGTTCGCAAGAGCCTCTTCACCATGACGGATGGCATTCCTGCTCACTACCTGCGCAATTTCTATCGCGATGCCTACGAGCTCGTCCGTTCGTATATGCCCGAGGATAAAATCGTCGTCTTCTCGTCGTCGGGGCATCCCAGCGAGTGGAAGCATTTTATGCGCGGCGCCAAGTACAAGAACGTCTACATGGACCTTCACCTGTACCATTACCGCGACGAGCATGCGCTCGACATCACGAGCCCTCGCGGGCTGACGACGGCGATTTCGCGTAACAAGCGCGAGCTTAAAGAAGCGATTTCGACTGGGTTCCCCGTGCTGGTGGGCGAATGGTCGGGCGCGGCGATCTTTGCCAACTCGTCGGTTACGCCCGAGGGCCGCAATGCCTACGAGCGCGTGTTTATCGCCAACCAGCTGGCTTCGTTTGCGCCGGCTGCCGGTTGGTTCTTTCAAACGTGGAAGACCGAGAAGCGCATTGCAGCATGGGACGCCCGCGCGGCGCTCGGTACGCTCGAGCGCGGCATGATTGAATAGGTTGATATGACGCAAAACAGCGCCCATACGGGCAAACTCTATGTGGTCGGCACGCCCATCGGCAACCTGGGTGACCTGTCCCCGCGCGTTGGCGAGGCTTTTGCCGCCGCCGATGCCATTTGCTGCGAAGACACGCGTGTGACGTCAAAGCTGCTGATGCACCTGGGCATTTCCAAGCCGCTTGTCCGTTGCGACGAGAATGTGATCGCTAGCCGCGCTGCCGGCCTGGTCGACCGTCTGCTGGCGGGGGAGACCCTCGCCTTTGCCTCGGACGCCGGCATGCCGAGCGTGTCCGATCCCGGCCAGGCGCTGGTCGAGGCGGCGCGTGAGGCCGATGTGCCCGTCGAAGTTATTCCCGGGCCCTCTGCCTGCGTCACGGCGCTTGTTTCGTCCGGCATTCCCTGCGAGCATTTTTTCTTCGAGGGCTTTTTGGGCCGAAAGCACGGCGACCGTGTGCGCCGTTTGCAGCGCCTTGCCGTGGTGCCTAGCGCACTCATCTTCTACGAGTCTCCACATCGTATCGTGGCGACGCTCGAGGCCGTGGCGGAGGTCTTTCCCCAGCGTGAGGTCGCCGTCTGCCGCGAACTCACCAAGCTGCACGAGGAAGTCTTGCGCGGGCCCGCTGACCAGCTTGCCGAGGAGCTGCGTGCTCGCGGCGAGGTAAAGGGCGAGATTGCGCTGGTCATCGCGCCGCCGAGCGAGGACGAGGAGGCCGGCATCGCGCCGGTTGGCGCTGCGGTAGCGGATCCCGACGAGGCCCTGCGCGAGGATATCCGCACCGCGCTCGAGGAGGGGGAGCCCGCCTCTGCGGTGGCCAAGCGCCTGTCTCAGAAGTATTCGCGCCGCAAGCGCGATGTCTATGCCATGGTGCTCGATATGCAATAGATGGAGGATATCCAGCCCTTGCGCTAGAATCATCCCCTGTATGCAACGTTTTTCTGGAGGACAAACCCCATGGATCAAAGCAAGCCTTCGTTCTTTATCACGACGCCCATCTACTACGTCAACGCCGATCCGCACCTGGGCACGGCTTATTCCACCATCATCGCCGACGTTCAGGCTCGCTATCGCCGCTCCGCCGGCTATAACGTCAAGTTCCTGACCGGCATGGACGAGCACGGCGAGAAGGTCGCCGAGGCCGCAGCCAAGCATGGCATGACGCCGCAGGAGTGGACCGATAGCCAGGCCCCGCACTTCAAGGAGCTTTGGAGCAAGCTCGAGATTTCCAACGACGACTTCATCCGCACCACCGAGCCGCGCCAGCATCATGCCGTGCAGTACCTGTGGGAGCGCATGAAGGAGTCCGGTTACCTGTATAAGGGCAGCTACGACGGTTGGTATTGCGTGCCTGACGAGACCTACTTCACTGATACGCAGGTCCAGAAGGGCGACGAGGAGTACGGCAGCGTCGGCCAGCATCTATGCCCCGACTGCCACCGTCCGCTTGAGCGCGTCCAGGAGGAGTCCTACTTCTTTAAGCTTTCCGCCTTCCAGGACAAGCTTCTCAAGCTCTATGACGAGCACCCCGACTTTGTTGAGCCTGCGTTCCGCATGAACGAGGTACGTAGCTTTGTCGAGGGCGGCCTTAACGACCTTTCCGTGAGCCGCACGAGCTTTGACTGGGGCATTCAGGTCCCGTTTGACGAGGGTCACGTGACCTACGTGTGGTTCGATGCGCTGCTCAACTATATGACGGCCGTCGGCTACGGTGTCGACACCGATGAGGCGCGTGCCGAGCTGGCCTATCGCTGGCCCGCGCAGTTCCACATCGTGGGTAAGGACATCATCCGCTTCCACTGCGTCATTTGGCCCGCCATGCTCATGGCCATCGGCGAGGCCCTGCCCGAGCACGTCTTTGCCCACGGCTTCCTGACCGTGCGCAATGCCGAGACCGGCAAGGCCGAGAAGATGTCCAAGAGCCGCGGCAACGCTATCGCTCCGCAGGACGTTATCGACATGCTGGGCGTCGAGGGCTATCGCTACTACTTTATGACCGACGTCGTCCCCGGCACCGACGGCGCCATCAGCTTCGATCGCATGGAGCAGGTCTACAACGCCGACCTGGCCAACAGCTGGGGCAACCTCATCTCGCGTTCGCTCAACATGAGCGGCAAGTACTTTGACGGCTGCGCGCCCGCCAAGCCCGCATCGTTCGATGCGTTCGACAACCCGCTGGCAAAGATCGCCGACGGCCTGGTCGAGCGCTACATGGCCAAGATGGACGTGCTCGATTACGGCGGAGCCAAGGACGAGGTTATGGAGCTCATCCACGCCGCCAACCACTACATCGAGGACTCCGAGCCTTGGGCGCTTGCCAAGGATGAGGCTAAGGCTGACGAGCTGGCATTTGTGATCTACAACCTGCTCGAGGCCATCCGCATTGCCGCTCACCTGCTGATGCCGCTCATGCCTCAGACCTCTGCCGAAGCCCTGCGCCGCCTGTCCTGCGAGGACGAGGCCGCGAGCGACGACCTCAAGGGCATTTGCGCTTGGGGCCTGCTTGCCGGTGGTCAGCCCGTCGAGAAGGGTGAGCCGCTGTTCCCGCGTCTGGCGTAGAGACCGCGCGAGCGCCATATCGGCAATTTGCTGTTTAGCTGTAAGGGCATGGCCGCCACGGTCCATGCCCTTTTGTTTCAAGACGCCGCCATCATGCTAAGGAGGCAACCATGACAACTTCGCCTTTGGCAAACCCCACGGCCACCAGGGAGCTGCTGGAGGAGTTTGGCCTTGCGACCAAGCATCGCCTGGGCCAGAACTTTCTAATCGACAACCATGTAATTGAGCGCATTTGCGAGCTTTCCGAGCTTGCGGGTGATGAGCGCGTGCTCGAGGTTGGCCCGGGCGTTGGTACGCTCACGCTTGCGTTGCTGCAGGAGGCGGCGTGCGTCACGTCGATCGAGGCAGATCCCGAGCTCGAGCCGGTGCTCGATGCTCACGCCGCCGACTACGCCAACTTCCGCTTTATCATGGGCGACGCGCTCAAGGTGACGCCGGGGCAGATTGAGCAGGCTGCGGGCGGTGAGCCAACGGTATTTGTTGCGAACCTGCCCTATAACGTGGCGGCGACGATCATCCTGCAGTTCTTCCAGACGATGCCCGCGCTCAAGCGCGCCGTCGTCATGGTTCAAAAGGAGGTTGCCGATCGCATTGCCGCAGTGCCGGGTAACAAGACCTATGGCGGCTATACGGCAAAGCTCGGCCTGTATGCGCAGGTTACGGGTCGCTTTGAGGTGCCGCCGCGTTGCTTTATGCCGGCGCCGCACGTGGACTCGGCCGTCGTACGTATCGACCGTGTTGACGGCGTGGTGCCCGAAGGACTCGATCGCGAGTTTGTGGCCCGCGTGATTGACGCTGCATTTGCCCAGCGCCGTAAGACCATCCGCAATTCCATGAGCGCCAACGGCTTTGCCAAGGACGTGCTCGATGTCGCCTTTGAGACTTGCGGTATCGCACCCACCACGCGCGCCGAGACGCTTGATGTTGCCGACTTTGTCCGTCTGGCCCGGGAGCTAATCCATGACGCCTAATGCCGAACGCGTGACGTTTACCAAGAAAAAGAAGACGGTTGCTTGTCCCGTGCCCTTGGCACCGCTTGCCGACACACATGCGCATCTGCTTTCGTTCTGGGGCAAGGATGTGCCCGAGACGCTCCTGCGCGCCAAGGCTGCGGGCGTCGACCTGCTGGTGACGATGCTCGACCCCATCGCCGACAAGCGCAGCGTGACGGACTATAGTGACTGGCTCGTGCGCGAAATTCTGCCGATGCGGGATATTCCGCAGATCAAGTATCTCGCTGGCGTTCACCCCTATGGCGCGCCGGATTATACCGACGACATTCACGCGCAGGTTGTTGCTGCGCTCGATGACCCTTTGTGCGCTGGTATCGGCGAGATCGGTCTGGACTACCACATGGATTACGACGACGATATTGCGCCGGCGCCCCACAGCGTGCAGATCGACTGTATGGCACGCCAACTCGAAGTTGCCGTGCGCCGCAATGTGCCGGTGGAGCTGCACCTGCGGCACGAGGACTCGGATGGGGAGCGCACCTCGCACGTGGATGCGTACAACGTGCTGCGCGAGGTGGGCGTGCCTCAGGCCGGTTGCGTGCTGCACTGCTTTGGCGAAGATCGCGCCACAATGGAGCGCTTTGTGGGTTTGGGCTGCTATATCGCCTATGGCGGCGCGGCCACCTTTAAGCGCAACGACGACGTGCGCGAGGCAT
>CABRZJ010000030.1:0-18271 GCA_902475425.1 uncultured Collinsella sp. | reverse complement strand
GGCCCGAAAGAAAGGTAGGAGGCCATGACGAAAGGTCTGCACGTGCCTTCCGAGATCGGCAAGCTCAGGAAGGTCTGCCTGCACCGTCCCGGCGACGAGCTCCTCAACCTGCCGCCCGACGAGCTCGAGCGACTCCTGTTCGACGACGTCCCGTTCCTGGAGGTCGCGCAGCAGGAGCACGACACCTTCGCCCAGATCCTGAGGGACCAGGGCGTGGAGGTCCTCTACCTCGAGAACCTCGTCGCCGAGGTGTTCGACCAGGTCCCCGGCGCCCGCGCCGAGTTCACCGACCAGTACATCGCCGAGGCCGGCATCCGCGGCCAGCACATGCCGCAGATCGTCCGCGAGAAGCTGGACTCCATCGAGGACAACCTCGAGTTCGTCAAGAAGACCATGGCCGGCATGACCAAGTCCGAGATCGACATGCCCCTCACGGCGTCCACGACCCTCGACTCCCTGGTCAACTCCGAGTCCGAGTCCGACCTGATCATCGACCCGATGCCCAACCTCTACTTCACCCGCGACCCGTTCGCGGTCGTCGGCGAGGGCGTCAACCTCAACCGCATGTACTCGGTCACCCGCAACCGCGAGACCCTGTACGGCAAGTACGTCTTCAAGTACCACCCCGACTACAAGGACGTCTCCCTGTACTTCCGCCGCGACTGCCAGTTCCACACCGAGGGCGGCGACGTGCTGAACATCAACGAGAAGACCCTCGCCGTCGGCATCTCCCAGCGCACCCAGGCCGCCGCGATCGACGTCATGGCCCAGAACATCTTCTGGAACTCCGACTCCAAGGTCGAGCGCATCCTGGCCTTCGACATCCCGGTCTCGCGCGCCTTCATGCACCTCGACACGGTCTTCACCCAGATCGACGTCGATAAGTTCACGATCCACCCCGCCATCATGGGCACCCTGCGCGTCTACGAGCTGACCGCCGGCAAGAACCCGGGCGACGTGAACATCCGCCTGATCGAGGACACCCTCGAGCACGTCCTGGAGGACGCCACCGGCGTCGACCAGGTCAAGCTGATCCCCTGCGGCGGCGGCGACCCGATCGCGGCCTCCCGCGAGCAGTGGAACGACGGCTCCAACACCCTGTGCGTCGAGCCCGGCAAGATCTGCGTCTACGCCCGCAACACCGTCACCAACGACGTGCTGTACAAGGAGGGCCTGGACCTTCTCGTCGTGCCCTCCGCCGAGCTCTCCCGCGGCCGCGGCGGCCCGCGCTGCATGAGCATGCCCTTCTGGCGCGAGGACCTCTAAGGTCTTTCAGGACCCGTACAGGTCATAATACATACATCTAGCTGCCATTAGATGTCTCCCATTGGGGCGGTGCGGGTTTTCGCACCGCCCCAATCTTGTATGAGGGACGTCAACACGATTGGATGACTGCTTTTGTAAGGAGCTTGGCCATGGACATCAAGACGATTGGCGTTGAGGAATGGCTCAACGTTTGGGAGAAAAGTGCCACGTGGGACATCGCCCAGTCGACGATCTCGTCGCTCACCATGGGCGAGCTGCGCGCGCTCGATGAGCAGGACGGCGCCACGTTCTACGAGCGCTTGGACCGCGAGAAGATGAACTACGGCTGGATCGAGGGCTCGCCGGAGTTTAAGGCCGTGGTTGCCAAGCTGTATCGTCGGGAGGTCAATCCCGACCACATTCTGCAGACCAATGGCTGCACGGGTGCGAACCTCAACGCCATCATGGCCGTGGTCGAGCCCGGCGACCACGTTATCGCCGAGTGGCCCACCTACGCGCCGCTCTACGAGATTCCGCGCACGCTGGGCGCCGAGGTCGAGTATTGGGAGCTTTGCGAGGAACTCGGCTGGAAGCCCGATATCGAGGAACTCAAGCGCTTGGTGCGCCCCAACACCAAGCTTATCTGCATAAACAACGCATCGAACCCCATCGGTACGGTGCTCGATACCGATATGCTCGGCCAGATTGCCGAGATCGCCCGTTCGGTGGGCGCCTACGTGCTGTGCGACGAGGTGTATCTGCCGCTCGAAAACACTGAGTCCTTTATGTCGATGGTCGACGTGTACGAGAGGGCCATTGTCACCAACTCGTTGTCGAAGACCTATTCGACGCCTGCGGCCCGCGTGGGCTGGGTCGTGGCCGACGAAGAGGTGTCCAACCGCATCCGTACCTATCGCGATTACACCATGATCTGCGGCGGCGTGTTCAACGATGCTCTGGCGACCTATGTGCTTGAGCACAAGGATAAGATTCTCGAGCGCAATCGCAAGATCGTGTTTGGCAACCGCGATATCGCGCAGGCTTGGATCGATACGCAGCATCGCGTTTCCTGGACGGCCCCGCAGGGCGTGTCCACCTCGTTTATCCAGCTGGATATTCCCGAGGATGACGAGGAGTTCTGCAGGCGCCTGCTGTCCGAGAGGGGAGTGCTGCTGGTCCCCGGTAGCCGTTTTGAGCTTCCCTGCGGCGCACGCCTGGGCTACTGCGCGAGCGAGGACGTTCTGCGCGAGGGCCTGAGGCTTTTGGGCGAGGCACTGGCGGAGTTCGATCGCTAGGATTCCGATGGTCTTCGGGGGCCTTATCCAAATTAGCCGAAGATAATCGAAAACGGACCCGTTTCCCTAGGGGAAGCGGGTCCGTTTTTCTATACCGAGAAGTCAAGTTGTTACAAATGGGGCCGTAAAGCGAGGCGGTATCCGCTGGGCCTTATACTGAGTTTCCGGTGAACGGTATCAAGCGTCTGGTAAACGGTAATTTATTTATCAGAAATGAATAGGACAAACTTTTTTCTGAATAAAAATGAAAATGGTTGAGACGCGGTGTGAACCGCTAATTCTATTCATAGCTTTATTGGAAATATGCAATTTGAGGATGGTTTAACAAAGTTTAGTTCCATTTGATTTTAGGATTAAAACGCGTTTAAGCACGTAAATACGCTTTATTAAGATGAAGTGTGCCATGCGTGAAGTATATGTGTATGCCGTTCACCCCCTATAAAAAACCGTTCGGGGGCAAGGTGGAAGTATGAGCTGATTTTGGATATAAATATGTCGTCAGCAATAACGCCTCACACGGAGGGGCGCTAACGAATCGGCCCTGACAAGGGCCCGAAAGAAAGGTAGGAGGCCATGACGAAAGGTCTGCACGTGCCTTCCGAGATCGGCAAGCTCAGGAAGGTCTGCCTGCACCGTCCCGGCGACGAGCTCCTCAACCTGCCGCCCGACGAGCTCGAGCGACTCCTGTTCGACGACGTCCCGTTCCTGGAGGTCGCGCAGCAGGAGCACGACACCTTCGCCCAGATCCTGAGGGACCAGGGCGTGGAGGTCCTCTACCTCGAGAACCTCGTCGCCGAGGTGTTCGACCAGGTCCCCGGCGCCCGCGCCGAGTTCACCGACCAGTACATCGCCGAGGCCGGCATCCGCGGCCAGCACATGCCGCAGATCGTCCGCGAGAAGCTGGACTCCATCGAGGACAACCTCGAGTTCGTCAAGAAGACCATGGCCGGCATGACCAAGTCCGAGATCGACATGCCCCTCACGGCGTCCACGACCCTCGACTCCCTGGTCAACTCCGAGTCCGAGTCCGACCTGATCATCGACCCGATGCCCAACCTCTACTTCACCCGCGACCCGTTCGCGGTCGTCGGCGAGGGCGTCAACCTCAACCGCATGTACTCGGTCACCCGCAACCGCGAGACCCTGTACGGCAAGTACGTCTTCAAGTACCACCCCGACTACAAGGACGTCTCCCTGTACTTCCGCCGCGACTGCCAGTTCCACACCGAGGGCGGCGACGTGCTGAACATCAACGAGAAGACCCTCGCCGTCGGCATCTCCCAGCGCACCCAGGCCGCCGCGATCGACGTCATGGCCCAGAACATCTTCTGGAACTCCGACTCCAAGGTCGAGCGCATCCTGGCCTTCGACATCCCGGTCTCGCGCGCCTTCATGCACCTCGACACGGTCTTCACCCAGATCGACGTCGATAAGTTCACGATCCACCCCGCCATCATGGGCACCCTGCGCGTCTACGAGCTGACCGCCGGCAAGAACCCGGGCGACGTGAACATCCGCCTGATCGAGGACACCCTCGAGCACGTCCTGGAGGACGCCACCGGCGTCGACCAGGTCAAGCTGATCCCCTGCGGCGGCGGCGACCCGATCGCGGCCTCCCGCGAGCAGTGGAACGACGGCTCCAACACCCTGTGCGTCGAGCCCGGCAAGATCTGCGTCTACGCCCGCAACACCGTCACCAACGACGTGCTGTACAAGGAGGGCCTGGACCTTCTCGTCGTGCCCTCCGCCGAGCTCTCCCGCGGCCGCGGCGGCCCGCGCTGCATGAGCATGCCCTTCTGGCGCGAGGACCTCTAAGGTCTTTCCGTTTCCGGTGCGGTCCCCCTACAACCGCACCGGCTTCGCCCGTTAAACGGGCACCACTAATACTTACGTAATTCATTTCTTCGAAAGGAATCAAACCATGGGTGTTAACCTTTCCGGCCGTAGCTTCCTCAAGCTTCTCGACCTCACCACCGAGGAGATCGAGTACCTGCTCAAGCTCTCCAAGAACTTCAAGGATATGAAGCGCGCTGGCGTTCCGCACCGCTATCTCGAGGGCAAGAACATCGTTCTGCTCTTCCAGAAGACCTCTACTCGTACCCGCTGCGCCTTCGAGGTCGGCGGCATGGATCTGGGCATGGGCGTCACCTACCTCGATCCGGGTTCGTCGCAGATGGGCAAGAAGGAGTCCATCGAGGACACTGCCCGCGTTCTCGGCCGCATGTATGACGGCATCGAGTTCCGTGGCTTTGCCCAGGACGACGTCGAGGAGCTCGCTGCTAAGTCCGGCGTGCCCGTGTGGAACGGCCTGACCACCGAGTGGCACCCCACCCAGATGCTCGCCGACATCCTGACCGTCCAGGAGAACTTCAACTACGACATCAAGGGCAAGACCCTCGTCTTCATGGGCGACTGCAAGAACAATGTCGCTCGCTCCCTCATGGTCGTCTGCTCCAAGCTCGGCATGAACTTCGTGGCCTGCGGCCCCGAGGAGTGCATGCCCGCTGACGACGTCATCGAGGCCTGCAAGCCCATCGCCGAGGCTAACGGCTGCACCATCAAGCTGACCACCGACGTCAAGGACGGCGTCACCGGTGCCGACGTTATCTACACCGACGTGTGGGTCTCCATGGGCGAGCCCGACGAGGTCTGGGCCGAGCGCATCGCTCAGCTCACCCCGTATCGTGTCACCTCCGAGGTCATGGCTATGGCCAACCCGGGTGCCATCTTCCTGCACTGCCTGCCCAGCTTCCACGACACCAACACCACCATTGGCGCCGAGAAGTGCGAGCAGTTCGGCATCACCGAGCAGGAGGTCACCGACGAGGTCTTCGAGAGCCCCGCTTCCAAGGTCTTCGACGAGGCCGAGAACCGCATGCACACCATCAAGGCTGTCATGTACGCCACGCTCAAGTAAGAGCATCTAGCATCTCGCTCGGGGTGTATTGCTGCACACCCCGAGCGGTTTTATCTGGTAATAATCTCGCATCAAGCGGCAGGCACGGCACGGAAGAGCCGCTTCTGGCGAGATCAGTAAATGATTTATGAAGGGGGGATGAGAACTATGACTGAGACCGCTAAGAAAAAGCGCGGTATGCCTTCATCGTTCACCATTCTTCTTGCTCTGCTGGCAATTGTCGCAGTGATTACCGTTATCGTCTCCGGCACGTCCGGCGGCGCGGTTACTGCCGCCCGTCTGAGCGATTTCTGCACCGCCCCGATTAAGGGCTTCGCTGACGCTCTGCCCGTCTGCCTCTTCGTTATGATCCTGGGCGGCTTCCTCGGTATGATGACCGAGACCGGCGCCCTGGACAACGGCATCGCCGTTCTGGTGCAGAAGCTTAAGGGCAACGAGATTATGCTCATTCCCGTGCTGATGCTCATCTTCTCCCTCGGTGGTACCACCTATGGTATGTGCGAGGAGACCGTTCCCTTCTACGCCCTGCTCGCCGCTACCATGATGGCCGCTGGCTTCGACCCCATGGTCGGTGCCGCTACCGTCCTGCTCGGCGCTGGCTGCGGCTGCCTGGGCTCCACGGTTAACCCGTTCGCCGTCGGCGCTGCCGTCGACGCTCTGACCGGCGTTGGCATTGAGGTCAACCAGTCCATCATCATCGGCCTCGGTGCCGTCCTGTGGATTGTCACTACCGCTATGTCCATCTTCTTCGTGATGAACTATGCCAAGAAGGTCAAGGCTGACAAGGGTTCCACCATCCTGTCGATGCAGGAGCTCAAGGACGCCGAAGAGGCTCACGGCAAGGCTGCTTCCGAGGTCCACAAGGAGGTCAAGCTCACCGGTCGTCAGAAGGGTGTTCTGATCGCCTTCGCCTTCACCTTCGTCGTCATGATCGTCGGCTTCATTCCGCTGGCCGACCTCAACGAGGGCGTCGCCAACTTCTTCGACGCTGGCGCTGTCTACGACGCCGACGGTAACGCCGTCGTCCAGGGCTGGTCTGCCCTGATCACCGGCCTGCCCATTGGCCAGTGGTACTTCGACGAGGCTTCCACCTGGTTCTTCCTCATGGCCGTCCTGATCGGTATCATCGGTGGCCTGTCCGAGAAGCAGATCGTTAACACCTTCATCACCGGCGCTGCCGACATGATGTCCGTTGTTCTCGTCATCGCCCTCGCCCGTGGTATCTCCGTCCTCATGGCTAACACCGGCCTCGATGTCTTCGTCCTCGACGCTGCCGCCAATGCCCTGGCTGGCCTGTCCGGCGTGATCTTCGCTCCCATGAGCTTCCTGGTCTACTTCGGCCTGTCCTTCCTGATCCCCTCGACCTCCGGTATGGCCACCGTCTCCATGCCCATCATGGGACCGCTGGCTGTTAAGCTCGGCTTCTCGCCTGAGGTCATGGTCATGATCTTCTCCGCCGCCATCGGTGTCGTGAACCTATTCACCCCGACCTCCGGCGCCATCATGGGCGGTCTCGCCCTGGCCAAGATCGAGTGGACGACCTGGCTCAAGTTTGCCCTTAAGCTCATCGTCGCGCTCTCCGTCGTCTGCGCCATCATCCTGACCGTCGCCTGCGTGTTGATCTAAGTACCCAACGGGTACCCCACGGAAACCTTGACGATCCTGTAGAGGATCACCTGGTCATCGTCTGTCCGGCGGGGTAAACCCACCGGTAGACTCCTACCTTTAGCCCCCTTCCGTTCCGTGCGCGGGAGGGGGCGCTTTTTTGTTCCGCGGTTTTACCAAACCGCGGAACCGGTCGACGCTGCGCGCCCGCCAGAGCGGCAATCTGACGTTCGATCGTCGGGCATGGCCAAAAGGCCTATGCCCTCCTCTTTCACGTCACCTTGCTCGCTCTGGCGGGCGCTCGCTGACTTATGCTCCACCTGCGATGTTTCCATCATTGATGCAAAGGGGTCAGGTTAGCTTGTACCAAAAAGGGGAAGTTGCGGTGGAATAGCTCCTGTTTGTGTGTCCTGAGGGACTAAGCGGGAACTATTCCACCGCAACTTATCGAGCGCGTGTTTGGTTGGTGCCTGTTGATGGTCTGGGTATCGGGGAGGGCGGGCTCCGTTATAATCGCCTAGAACATTAAATGGAAACGGGACGGGAGCCATATATGCGCCAGGGTTTCGACAACGCGAAGTATATCGAGCTGCAGGCTGCTCACATTAAGGAGCGCATCTCGCAGTTTGGTGGCAAGCTCTATTTGGAGTTTGGCGGTAAGCTGTTCGATGACTATCATGCGAGCCGCGTGCTGCCGGGTTTTGAACCGGACAGCAAGTTCCGCATGCTCAAGAGCATCGCCGACGATGTCGAGGTTATCATCGCGATCAACGCAAACCACATCGAGAAAAACAAGGCTCGTGGTGACCTCGGCATTACCTATGACGAGGATGTGCTGCGCCTGGTTGACCTGTTCCGCGGCAACGGCTTTGCTGTCGCGGCTGTGGTCATCACCCAGTACGCCGGCCAGCCTGCTGCCGATGTGTTCCGCAACCGCCTGAACGCGCTCGGTATTCCCGCCAAGCTGCACTATCCCATCGAGGGGTATCCGCACGATGTCGATCTGATCGTGTCCGACGATGGCTACGGCAAGAATGAGTTTGTCGAGACCACCCGACCGCTCGTCGTGGTCACTGCCCCCGGTCCTGGCTCGGGCAAGCTTGCCACCTGCCTGTCTCAGCTCTATCACGAGCACAAGCATGGCACGGCCGCCGGCTATGCCAAGTTCGAGACCTTCCCGGTCTGGAACCTTCCCCTCACGCATCCGGTCAACATCGCCTACGAGGCGGCCACGGCGGACCTCGACGATGCCAATATCATCGACTCCTTCCACCTTGAGGCCTATAACAAGACCACGGTCAACTACAACCGCGACGTCGAGGCCTTCCCGGTGGTCCGTGCTCTGATGGAAAAGATCCTGGGCAAGAGCCCCTACCAGAGTCCTACGGACATGGGCGTCAATATGGTCGGCTTTGCCATCACCGATGACGATGCCTGCCGCGACGCTTCCAAGATGGAGATCGTCCGCCGCTACTTTACCGCGGTCGAAAATGTGCGCCGTACCGGCGTGGGCGATGAGCAAGTCGACCGTCTCAAGATCATTATGAAGAAAGCCGGCATCGATAAGAACTACTCACCGGCGCGCTCGGCGGCCCTCACCAGGGAGCAGCTGACGGGTGGTCCCGTGGGTGCCATGGTTATGCCCGATGGCTCCGTGGTGACCGGCAAGACTTCCACGCGCCTGGGCGCTGCGAGCTCGCTCATCATGAATGCACTTAAGCATGTCTCGGGCGTCGACCTTGAGCTCGAGGTCATTAGCGATGAAGCGATCGAGCCCATCAGCAAGCTCAAGACGCATTTCCTGGGCAGCAAAAACCCGCGCCTCCACACCGACGAGACGCTTATGGCGCTGTCGATCACCTCGGCCACGAGTGAGACGGCCGCTCGCGTCCTTTCGGGCCTGGAGCAGCTGCGCGGTTGCGATGCCTTCTTTAGCGTGATTATCTCGCCGACGGACGAGACGGTACTGCGCAAACTGGGTATCAACGTGTGCTGCGAGCCCAAGTTTGAGCGCCGCGGTTTCTTCCATCGCTAAGTTTGAAGCACCGCGGTAATTGCATTGCATTTTGGCCGTATCGGGTTAGCGCCCGGTACGGCTTTTTGATCAATAAAGCGCCTATTTCGGCGAAAAATAGCTGTTTACCTGCCTAGAAACAATTTGAGCGGTATACAATAACCGTAACTGTTTCATCCTTAGCGGGATGCCGCATGATGGATATTACCTGCCATCGTGAGGTGTGTCGGTCGCGCACGGCGCGTTAGATGCTCGTGCTCGGTTTGAGGAGGCTGCTATGGCGGGCAAGGGTCGTGCGAGTGTCAACGATATGAAGCGTGTCGAGGTGCTGGTGTTGATGGAGATCGACCAGCAAACCGAAGACAATGGCGGGCCGTATGGTTTCTCGCGCAAAACGCTTGCCGAGCGCGTGGGGGTTTCGCCGTATCGTGCCCGCGCCGCAATCGATCGCTTGGATTCCGAAGGCATGATTGATGTCGTCTCGCGTTATAGCGACGACGGCGGTCAGCTTGCAAATGGCATTTGCCTCACCGAACGTGGCGAGTGGTATCTTGAGGGCGTCCGTACCGGCATGCTCGTTCAAGAAATGCTTGAGGACGAGGTTGCTGATCGATAGCAGCATGTAACCCTTGCCATAGCGACGCCGCCTGGGAAACCGGGCGGCGTTTTGTTTCAAGATTGAGAAATGCAATCGCACGCGAGAAAAATTGCGAACGGTCCGCGGCGCGAGTATTACAATGAAGACCCGTAAGATGTGGATAAACAACTTCTACGGGAAGCGCAGGTAACTCAATATGACCAAGCATGTGTTCGTAACCGGTGGCGTGGTTTCGTCCCTGGGCAAGGGTATCACCGCGGCCTCGCTGGGCCGTCTGCTCAAGTCGCGTGGCTACAAAGTAACGATGCAGAAGGCCGATCCGTATCTGAACGTCGACCCCGGTACCATGAGCCCCTTCCAGCATGGTGAGGTCTTCGTTACCGAGGATGGTTACGAGTCCGACCTGGACCTGGGTCATTACGAGCGCTTTATTGATGAGAACCTGACCCGCGATTCCAACTTTACGACCGGCGCCATCTATAAGAGCTTGATCGCCCGCGAGCGTCGCGGCGACTTTTTGGGCGGTACCGTGCAGGTGATTCCTCACGTCACCAATGCCATTAAGGACAAGTTCCGCCGCATCGAGGAGCAGACCGGCTCCGATGTAGTCATCACCGAGCTGGGCGGCACGATCGGCGACATCGAGTCCCAACCGTTTGTCGAGGCCATCCGTCAGTACCGCAAGGAGGCCGGCCCCGAGAACGTCTGCTACATCCACGTGTCGCTCGTTCCCTATATCGCCGCCGCCCACGAGGTCAAGACCAAGCCCACGCAGCATTCCGTCAAGGAGCTCCGCAGCTTTGGCATCCAGCCCGATATCATCGTGCTGCGCTCCGACCACCATATCGATGACGCTATCCGCGGAAAGATCGCAAGCTTCTGCGACGTCGACACCGATTGTGTCTTTACCAACGAGGACTGCGCGAGCATTTACGATGTTCCGCAGCTGCTTGCCGAGCAGGACTTTGACCTGCGCATTTGCGAGCGCTTGGGTCTGGACCCGCGTGAGCGCGACATGAGCGAGTGGAATGAGTTCCTGCGCAAACAGAATCACGCCAACCATCACGCCGACAAGGTGAAGATCGCCGTCGTGGGCAAGTACACGCAGCTGCCCGATGCGTACCTGTCGGTTATCGAGGCCCTGCACCATGCGGGCGTCTTCTACGATCGCCATGTGGACGTCCGGCTGGTCGACGGCGAGAGCCTCGACGAGCAGAATGTCTCCGAGGTTTTGGGCGACGCCTCGGGCATCCTGGTCCCCGGCGGCTTTGGCAAGCGCGCCCTGGAGGGCAAGATCCTCGCGGCCGAGTTTGCCCGTGAGCACAAGATTCCGTATCTGGGCATTTGCCTGGGTATGCAGGTGGCCGTGTGCGAGTTCGCCCGCAACGTCGTCGGCCTTGCCGGCGCCAGCTCCTCCGAGTTCGATCCGGACGGCCCGTTTAGCGTCATCGATCTGATGAGCTCGCAGGAGGACGTGACCGAGAAGGGCGGCACCATGCGTCTGGGCGCCTATCCGTGCAAGCTCGCCGCCGATACCCTTGCTCGCGAGGCATATGGCGAGGAGCTCGTCTACGAGCGTCACCGTCATCGCTTTGAGTTCAACAACGCCTTCCGTGACCAGCTCGAGGACGCCGGCTTGGTTATCTCGGGTCTGTCGCCCGACGAGCGCCTGGTCGAGATGGTCGAGCTGCCGCGCGACGTGCATCCGTGGTATGTGGCAACCCAGGCTCATCCCGAGTTCAAGAGCCGCCCGACCAACCCGCAGCCGCTGTTCCGCGAGTTCGTGCGCGCTTCGATCGGCCAGCACGAGGGTGTCGACCGTCTGCAGGTGACGCCCATGAACCTCGCTACGGACTAAGGGTGCCGGCGAATAAGGAACATACCGAAGCTACTCCCTCGTCGCTCGCCGTGGCGGCGGGGGAGTATCTCGATTACCTCGCGGTCGAGCGGGGTTTGGCGCGCAACACGATTGCGGCCTACCGTCGTGACCTGACGACGTACTGCGCCTATCTGGAGCGGGCGGGTATTGTGTCTTTTGAAGAGGTGACCCGTCAGGTCGTGGAGGGCTTTGTCGCCGACCGTCGCGATGGGGGCTATTCCGATGCCTCGGTGGAGCGTGCGCTTGCGGCCGTGAAGGGCCTGCATGCCTTTTTGGTGCGCGATGGGGCTGTGGCCCAAAATCCAACGGCGGCGTTGCGCCTGCCTAAAAAGGCTGAGCGTTTGCCGGAGTATCTATCGGTGGAGGATGTCTCGGCGCTGCTCGATCAAGACTTCCCCGAGGGCGAGATGGGCTTGCGCGACCATGCCATCTTGGAAGTGCTCTACGGATGCGGCTTACGTGTGAGCGAGTTGGTGGGGCTCGATGTGGGCGATATCCATATCGACGATGGCTTTGTGCTCGTTCGCGGTAAGGGCTCAAAGGAACGCCTGTCACCGCTGGTGGGAAGCGCGGCGCGAGCTCTGACGCTCTATGTAACTGAGGGGCGTTCTCGCTTGGCGGTCCATGCCCGCGGAACCGAGACCTCGGCGGTCTTTTTAAATAAGAACGGCCGCCGTCTGTCGCGCCAGGGCATCCATGCCATCTGTGAGCGCTACGGGCGCCAGGTGGGACTGGTGGGGCTCCATCCCCATACGCTGCGTCACTCCTTTGCCACCCATATGCTTGCGGGCGGCGCAGACCTCCGTGTGCTACAGGAGATCTTGGGGCATGCCGATATATCGACCACGCAGATCTACACGCATGTCGATCGTACGCAACTGACCGAGGTCTATCTGGCGGCGCACCCGCTGGCACATCGCTAGCACCTCGCTGACCTGCATATTTATAAATATTAAAGGGGACGGGCCCCAGATTGCCGAGACGCACTTTTGCGCGCATGGGCAATCTGGGGCCCGTCCCATTTTTCGCCAGACACCGACGCGGTGGTGGGCCGTGTGTGTCGTGGGTGGGGGAGTTTGGGGGCGATGTGAACGGCGTGTAAAGGGACGTAAAAATCGCCTCAAGGTCAACTTGAAGGTTGAGGTTCGCGGGCGTGGTTCTACAGGTGGCATCACGCCTTTGCTGCAAACACAACATATTGTGTTTTCGAACATATGCTCGGGGGTGTTTTACAACATATTGGAGTGGAGTGGTGGGGCGGGGTGGGGGAAGGGGTGGGGAAAGGTGTTGAAAAATGGGGCGGTTCCCCATATTATTGATGACGTCGACAGGCGGGGTGGTTCCCCGCGTACGTGCCATCTGAGTAACCGAGGGGAGGGCGCACATGGGAATGACGGGTGCATACGAGCGCAATCTCGATGCAAAAGGTCGTCTATCCCTGCCTGCACCCCTTCGCGAGGAGCTTGGAGAGCACGTTCGCGTGTTCAAAGCCCTGGATGTCGATGCTCTGTACGTGTTCTCTGCCGAGGCCTTCGATAAGTGGGTCGAAGGACTCTTCGCGGGTCGTGAGGGCCACGAGGGTTTTAACCCGCGTGACATCAACGACCAGAAGCTCATGAGGGCGATCAACAAGCGCACCACGTCGATGGACGTGGACAGCGCCGGTCGTATCGGTCTTTCCGAGTCTCTCCGCAAGCAGGCGAACCTCGACCGCGAGGTCACGGTTGTGGGCAACTACGACCACCTTGAGGTTTGGGATCGCGCCGCGGCCGATGAGGACGATGACGATGAGGCCCTGCTGGACCTCTTCTTCTCGTAAGGGCAAGGCACGGGTAACGGATGGAGCGTGGGATCTTGACACAAGAATATCGGCATGAACCTGTCATGCTCGGCGAAGTGCTTGAGTCGCTGCGGCTAAAGAGCGGCTCCGTTGTCTGCGATTGCACCCTTGGCGGTGCCGGCCATTCGGTAAAGATGGCCGCGCAGGTGGGGGAGACGGGCCTTTTGCTCGGCGTCGATCAGGACGACATGGCCCTCGAGGCCGCTGGCGCCCGTCTGGACCGCGAGGTTCCCGGCGTACCGCACCAGCTGCTGAAGGGCAACTTCGGCGACTTGGACGAGCTGCTTTGCTCGGCCGAGGTGCCCGGGGTCGATGGCTTCCTGTTCGATTTGGGCGTTTCGTCACCGCAACTCGATATCCCTGGCAGGGGCTTTTCGTATAACGAGGACGCCCCATTGGACATGCGGATGGATCCGGGTAATAACACCTTAAACGCAGCTGAGGTCATCAACACCTATAACGAACACGACCTCGCCCGGATTCTACGCGTCTACGGAGAAGAGAAGTTCGCCTCGCAGATTGCGCGCGAGATCGTGCGCCGCCGCGAGCAAGAACCGATCGAAACCACCGGCCAATTTGTCGAGATCATCAAGGCGGGTATCCCGGCTGCCGCTCGTCGGCATGGCGGACACCCGGCCAAGAAAAGTTTCCAGGCCATTCGCATCGAGGTCAATCACGAGCTCGATGTGCTCGAACGAGGGCTTGATGCCGCCACCAGGTGGCTCAACCCGGGCGGACGTATCTGCGTCATCTCGTATCACTCGCTCGAGGACCGTATCGTAAAGAACCACTTTAAGGAGATGAGCCAGGGGTGCACGTGTCCGCCGGAGATTCCGGTGTGCGTGTGCGGCAACGTGCCGATACTCAAGGTCATCACCCGCAAACCCTTGGTTGCCCAGCCTGATGAGGTTGAGCGCAACCCTCGGGCGAGATCAGCCAAAATCCGCGTGGCGCAGCGTCTGTAGGCGCGACCGCGCGATATTGGACCTCCCGCTCGCACCATAAACGAAGCTTAAACACACTACCAACGTACTCGGGATGGGAGGCGGCATATCATGGGCTACAACACTTCAAGCGCAGCACTCGCCTATGATATGAACGCCATGCCCGCCTATCGTGAGACGCCGCAGGCCCCCGTTACTCCCCGTGAGCAGCGCGCGCCGCGCTTTGATGTCTACACGGGCGCGGGCCGTCAGGCAAACCAGGCGGTAAGCCCGGTTTTCATGAGCGTTCTTAAAACGTTTTGCATCATTGCGGCTATCTTCATGACGATCGGCGTCGCCCGCGTGGCGCTCGCCGGCGTTACGGCCCAGGTGCTCAACAGCAACGCCGAGCTTACCAGCACGCTCGAAAAGGCGACCGATGAGAGCTCCGACCTGGAGGTCATGCATTCGGTCTATGGCGCCGACACGCGCATTCGCGACCTTGCGGGCGCTTATGGCATGGTGGAGCCCAGCGAGAGCGTTACACTTGACTTTTCGCAGGATGCAGCCGCGGGCGCCAACGCGACCGCGACCGCTCAGTAGCAAGACGGTAGCTGAGTATGACAAATGACTATCGCCGCGGTTCCGATGGGGGCCGCGGTTCTGGACGTCCCTCGTCGCGGGGACGTTCTGGTTATCAAGGAACGGGTCGGCAATCTTACAACGCCGGGCAGTCCCGTGGCAACGACCCGGCGTCGCGACTTCGCGGCTCGGACGGCCCTCAAATGCATAACACCAGGTCGCGCAAGAGTTCGTCGACCGAATGGCTCACAGGCACGCCTCTGCCTCGCCGCAAAGCCATCATGGGCTTCATCGGGCTTGGTTTGAGCTTGGGCGTCTTTCGCCTTGCCGACTATCAAATTGTCGAAGCCGATAAACTGCGCGAGCGTGCCGATGCGCGCCGCCTGCTTGCACAGACCCTCTATGCCAAGCGCGGCACCATCTACGACCGCAACGGTAACGTGCTGGCGTCGTCGGTCGAATGTCGCAACATCGCCGTGAACCCGCAGCTTGTCGAGGATGTTGACAAGACGGTGTCGGCGCTGGTCAAGGCAACTGGAATCGATAAAAAGACCTGCCGCAAGCTCGTCGAGTCCGATGGCACCTGGGTGTATATCAAGCGCCAGGTGGACGAAGACGATGCTGCGGCGCTGGAGAAGAAGAACCTGCCCGGCGTGCTTTTTGAGCAGGCCATGAAGCGCGTATATCCATACGGCAATCTGGCATCGCAGGTGCTGGGTGTAGTGAATGTAGACAACGACGGCTTGACGGGTCTCGAAAAGCAATACAACAAGCTTCTGACCGGCACGAATGGTACCCTCGTGCGCGAGCGCGCGAGGGACGGCAGCTATATCGCGGGCGGTGCCTATAAAAAGGTGGCTGCGGTCGACGGCGTTGACATCGTGACGACGCTCGACGTCAATATGCAGCGAGCGGCTGAGGATGCTTTGGCGGAGGCTGTCGAGAAGACAAAGGCCAAGAACGGCTCGGCTTTGGTCACCGACCCCACGACTGGTGAAATTCTCGCCGCCTGCTCGTACCCGACCTACGACCAGACCGATCTGGAAAACGCCAAGACCGAGGATATGAACTTGCGCCTGGTCACCGACGCCTACGAGCCCGGCTCGGTCTTTAAGACGCTCGTGGCGGGCGCCGGCTTCGACTTGGGCGTCGTGCGATCGAGTACGTCGTTTGAGGTGCCGGCGAGCATCAAGGTGGGTGACGATACCGTCACCGATGCCGACAAGCGCGACTATGCCATGACCATGGATGTGCGCGAGATGATGCGCCGTTCGTCCAACGTGGGCTTTGTCCTGGTGGGGCGCAAGATCGGTGCGGATGACTTTGCCGCCTATGTGGACAAGTGGGGCATAGGTCACAGCTCCGGTGTCGATTTTCCGGGCGAGAGCCTGGGCATCGTCAAGGAGCGTGACCAGTATGACGGCGCCACGCTGGGTTCGATGAGCTTTGGACAGGCGCTGTCCGTCTCGCCGATTGAGATCGCACGTGCCGTGGGCGGCATCGCCAACGGCGGCGTGATGATGACCCCGCACTTCTATAAGTCCAGCAAAGGCGACGAGAAGGACTGGGGCGAAGGCGAGCGCGCGATTTCGGAGGACGCCGCATCCCAGGTGACATCGTGCATGCAGACGGTCGTGTCCGAGGGAATGGGCGTTGGCGGCGCGGTTGACGGCTATGACGTGGCGGGTAAGACCGGTACGGCCGAACGAGCCGACGAGAACGGCGGCTACCTCAAGGAGAACTACATGTCGTCCTTTATGGGTTTTGCACCGGCACAATCGCCCAAGGTGCTGTGCTATATCACGCTCGACGGAACGCCGAGCGGCTCAGATGCCGCTGCGGTGCCGTTCCAGTCCATTATGGCCAACGCGCTCGACGTGCTGGGTATCCCGCACACGAAGTAGGGGGTTACAATCTTTGGGGCGTGGTTTGTTGTCCCATATGAGGGGTGTTCACATGCCCTGCACCACGCATGCGCGGCGCTGGGATACAATACGCCGATAGCATTATTAGGTTTACAGGGGAGCTGCAATGATAGAGATCGCCGTCAACAACCTCGCGGCCGCAACAGGGGCCCGAACCGTGACGGGAGAAGCCGATCGGGTATGCCGCGGGTGCGTTATCGACTCGCGCCAGGTCGAGGAAGGGACGATTTTCGTCGCCTTTCCCGGTGAAAACGTCGACGGCAATGATTTTGCTTCCCGTGCCGTCCAGTCGGGTGCCGGCGCCGTCGTGATGACGCGTGAGCCCGAGGCCGAGCTGGTCTCGCTGGCGCAGGACAAGGGCTGTGCCATCTTGCTGACCGATGATCCCGAGGAGTTTCTGCTGCGTTTGGCGCACACGTACCGTCTGGAGCTTGGCTGCCTGGTCGTTGGTATTACCGGTTCCATCGGCAAGACGACGACCAAGGACGTGCTCGCCGCTGTGCTCGCCAAGCGCTATCGTGTCTGGGCCACCAAGGGCAATTTCAATAACCTGATCGGCATGCCACTCACGGTGCTTTCCGCTCCGGCCGATACCGAGGTCCTGGTGCTCGAGATGGGCATGAACCATTTCCACGAGATCGAGCGCCTGTCCCAGTCCGCCAATCCCAACCTTGCCATCGTGAGCAAGATTGGTACCTCTCATATCGGCATTTTGGGTAGCCGCGAGAACATCGCCCGCGCTAAGGCCGAGATTGTCCAGGGTATGTGCGCCGCTGGCGACTTCTTGCCGCTGCTGGTTTTGGGCGGCGAGGACGACTTTACGCCGTTCATTCGCGATACGTTCGCCCAGCCTGCTGGTATCGACGTGATGCTGGCCGGCGTCTCGGACGATGATGAGGTCCGTGCCCGCGACGTTCGAGTTGATGACGAGGGCCGTCCGGTCTTTACGCTCGATTTTGGTCAGGGCGAGACAATCGATACCATGCTTGCCATCCCCGGCGTGCAGTCCGTCCCAAATGCCGTTAAGGCCGCCGCGGTTGCCTATCGCCTGGGCGTGACGCCCGAGCAGATCGATGCTGCCTTTAGGGGCCTCACGATCACCGGTCACCGCCAAGAGATCAAGCGCGCCAAGAGCGGTGCCCGCGTCATCGACGATTCCTATAACGCCAGTGCCGAATCCATGGCTGCTGGCCTCGATCTGCTGTGCTCGCTTTCGTGCACGGGGTCTCGCATGGCGATCCTGGGCGAGATGGGCGAGATGGGCGATGAGGCTCCTCGCATGCATGAGCTCGTGGGCGCCTATGCCGCCGCCAAGAAGCTCGACATGCTGGCGTGCGTGGGTGGTGAGCTGGCCCAGCTTATGGCCGATGCCGCGCGCATGATGGGCATGGACGAGGACCGCATCCAGGTGTTCTCCGATTATCAGCAGGTGCTCGACCGCATGGGCG
>CABRZJ010000029.1:0-18348 GCA_902475425.1 uncultured Collinsella sp. | reverse complement strand
GGCTTTCTCAGATTTCTTTGCAGACGGGGTTCGCATTGCGAGCCCCGTCTTTTTTGTTTTTCGGTCCCTCGACATCGGTAGCTCAAACTGCCATGTTCTGTGATTTGCGTCGTATCGGGCACCCTGCCGTTGGGCAATAAAATTGCACCATTCGAGCAATAATTTGCGTTGACCTGCTGAAGAATTGTCTCTGCCTTGTAGCGACATATAGTTCCAGCGGTAAGATGCTTAGGTATCGCAATTTGGTCTGCGGCTGTGTGCCGCACGCATGGGGCGCTTTTGCGCCTGCGAAAGGATCTTTGAATAACATGAAGGCAATCATCCCCGCCGCCGGTCTTGGCACGCGTTTTCTGCCTGGCACCAAGTGCACGCCCAAAGAGATGCTGCCGGTGCTCGACAAGCCCGTCATTCAGTACGTCGTCGAGGAGGCGCTCGACCCCGAGGAAGTCGACGACGCCATCATCGTTACTTCTCCCGGTAAGCCCGAGCTACTGAACTACTTCCAGCCCGATCGCTCGCTCGAGAACCTGCTGCGCGAGCGCGGCAAGAACGCCTATGCCGATGCCGTCGCCCACGCTGGCGGTATGCCGGTCGACTTCCGCTATCAGTACGAGCCCAAGGGCCTCGGCCATGCTATTCGCTCTGCTGCCGACGCCGTGGCAGGGGAGAACTTCCTGGTTCTTCTGGGCGACTACGTTGTGCCTAACCGCGACATCTGCGACAAGATGCTCGCCGTTTCCAAGGAGCACGGTGGCGCTTCGGTTATCGCCGTCGCTGCTTGCTCGCCCGAGGAAGTCAGCCGCTACGGCGTTATCGCCGGTGAGCGCGTCGGTTCGCTCGAGGGTGCCGAGGACGTTGCCGATGCAGAGCCGGGCGCTGTCTGGCGCATCGGCGGTCTGGTCGAGAAGCCCGCTCCCGAGGCGGCTCCGTCCAATCTGTACATCGTCGGTCGCTACCTGCTGAGCCCGCTGGTCATGGACCTGCTGGCAGATCAGCAGGCCGGCAAGGGCGGCGAGATCCAGCTCACCGACGCCATGGCCCGTTCGCTCGACCGCGAGGCCATGTATGCCGTCGTCATTGACCCGCTGTCGGGCTACGACACCGGCACTCCCTCTGGCTGGATGGCCACCAACGCCCTCATGGCCGCAAGCGACCCCCGCTTTGCCGATGCCTTCTGGGATGCCATCGACGAGCGCGGCGGATTGATGCGCAAGTAAGCCTTCGGGCATCGACATTTACGGGCGCGGACCTCGGTTCGCGCCCGTTTTTTATAAGAGCTGCGATTGCCGGCTCTCTGTTCACAGAAAATATATGAACAGATGTTCGATACACATACATCTACCTGCGTGTTTTCTGTCGAAAAACTTTGCTACTCCAAAAACTCAATCGCGTCAAGGCTTTTCTTGCCCAACGGTCGGTACCTGATAAACTATTAGGTTGCGATAACTGGCGAAGCTATGCCTCGCCAACCCACCGAGCATTTCCGTGAAGGAGGAAAAACCTGGTGACCTACGCATACACTGCCACTGAGCGCAAGCGCGTCAGCTTCGGGAAAATCCCGGAGGCCATGGAGCTCCCCAACCTTATCTCTGTTCAAAGGGAATCCTTTGAGCGTTTTAAGGACGAGGGCCTTCGTGAGGCGTTCAAGGAATCCAGCCCCATCCAGAGCCAGAACCATGTTCTCGAGGTTACCTTCGGCGAGCATCAGTTCGGCGACCCCGCGCACACCGTCGAGGAGTGCCGCGAGAAGGACATGACCTATCAGGCCCCGCTTCTGACCGACGTCCGTCTCACCAACAAGGAGACCGGCGAGATCAAGGAGCAGCTCGTCTTTATGGGCGACTTCCCCATGATGACCGATCAGGGCACCTTCATCATCAACGGTACCGAGCGTATCGTCGTCTCGCAGCTCGTCCGTTCCCCGGGTGTGTACTACAGCTCCGAGATGGATTCGGGCAAGCAGATCTACAAGGCCCAGATCATCCCGTCCCGCGGTGCCTGGCTCGAGTTTGAGGTCGACAAGCGCGACCAGCTCATGGTCTCCATCGACCGTAAGCGCAAGCAGAGCGCCACGATGTTCCTGCGCGCCCTTGGCATCGCCGTCACCAACGACGACATCATCGAGCTGCTCGGCAACTCCGATGTGATCAAGCGCACCCTGGAGCGCGACACCGCCCTCACTCGCGAGGACGCCCTCATCGAGATCTACCGTCGCCTGCGCCCGGGCGAGCCTCCCACCGTGGACGCTTCCCGCAGTCTGCTCGAGGGCCTGCTCTTTAACCCGCAGCGCTACGATCTGGCCCGCGTCGGTCGTTACAAGGTCAACAAGAAGCTCAACCTCACCACCGAGGAAGAGGTCACGGTGCTCACCGACGAGGATATCGTCGCGACGCTGCGCTACCTGCTGTCCCTCGCTGCCGGCGAGCAGGGCTTCAAGGTCGACGACATCGACCACTTCGGCAACCGCCGTATCCGCACCGTCGGCGAGCTCGTCGCCAACCAGTTCCGTATCGGCATGAGCCGTATGGAGCGCGTCGTCCGTGAGCGCATGAGCTCCCAGGACATCGACGAGATCACCCCGCAGTCGCTCATCAACATCCGTCCGATCGTGGCTTCCATCAAGGAGTTCTTCGGTTCCTCGCAGCTCTCGCAGTTCATGGACCAGGCGAACCCCCTGACCGGTCTGACCCACAAGCGCCGTCTGTCCGCACTCGGCCCTGGTGGTCTTGCCGGCCACAAGTCCGGCTCCAGCCGCCGCACCAACGTGCCGACGGCCGTCCGCGACGTTCACAATTCGCACTACAGCCGCATGTGCCCGATCGAGACCCCCGAAGGCCCCAACATCGGCCTGATCGGCTCGCTCGCCCTCTACGCCCGCGTCAACGAGTATGGCTTCATCGAGGCCCCGTTCCGTCGCGTCGAGAACGGCGTTGCCACCGATCAGATCGACTGGATGACCGCTGACGAGGAAGAGAAGCACGTCATCGCGCCGGCCAACACGCCGCTCGATCCCAAGACCAACGAGTTCATCACGACCGATGCCGAGGGTAAGATTGTCCGTCCGCACACCGTGATCGCCCGTACCCGCGACTTCGACGGCTCCTTCGGCGCTCCCGCCGACGTGCCCGTCGAGGACGTCGACTACATGGACGTCTCGCCGCGTCAGATGCTCTCCGTCGCAGCCACGCTGATCCCGTTCCTTGAGCACGATGACGCCAAGCGTACGCTGATGGGCGCCAACATGCAGCGTCAGGCCGTGCCGCTGGTTCACCCCGCCGCTCCCTATGTCGGTACCGGCATGGAGCGTCGCGCCGCTCTGGACTCCGGCGAGGTCACCCTGGCCAAGAACGCCGGCGAGGTCATCTTTGCCGACGCCGCCAAGATCATCGTCAAGCATGCCGGCGGCATGGACGAGTACCACCTGGCCAAGTACCAGCGCTCCAACCAGTCCACCTGCATCAACCACCGTCCGCTCGTTCGCGTTGGTGACACCGTTGAGCAGGGCGAGCCTCTGGCCGACGGTCCTTCGACCGATCACGGCGAGCTCGCACTGGGTCAGAACCTCACCGTGGCCTACATGCCGTGGGAAGGCTTTAACTACGAGGACGGTATCGTCGTGTCCGAGCGCCTGGTGGCCGAGGACCTGCTGACGACCATCAACATCACCCGTCACGAGATCGACGCCCGCGACACCAAGCTCGGCCCCGAGGAGATCACCCGCGAGATCCCGAACCTCTCCGAGGACATGCTTGCCAACCTCGACGAGGACGGCATCATCCGCATCGGCGCCGAGGTCGGCCCTGGCGACATCTTGGTCGGCAAGGTCACGCCTAAGGGCGAGAGCGCTCTGACCGCCGAGGAGCGCCTGCTGCGCGCCATCTTCGGTGCCAAGGCCCACGACGTCCGCGACACCTCCCTTAAGATGCCTCACGGCGCTTACGGCCGCGTCATCGACGTCGTCCGCTTTAGCCGCGAGAACGGCGACGACCTGGCCCCCGGCGTCAACGAGCAGGTGCGCGTCTACGTCGCCCAGCGTCGTAAGATCCAGCAGGGCGATAAGATCGCCGGCCGCCACGGCAACAAGGGTGTTATCTGCAACGTTCTGCCGGTCGAGGACATGCCCTACATGGCTGACGGTACCCCGATCGACGTTATCCTCAACCCGCTGGGCGTTCCTTCGCGTATGAACGTCGGCCAGCTGCTCGAGTGCCACCTTGGCTGGGCTGCTGCGTGCGGTTGGGATACCGAGCAGGCCGACTCCGACAAGTACGTCCCCGGTCCGTTCTTCACCGCGACGCCCGTCTTCGACGGCGCCAAGGAGGACGAGATCGCCGAGGTCATCCGTCGTGCCAACAAGAACATGCTCAACAAGGCCACGGCTGCCTTTGGCGATCACATGCGCCCCGAGTTCGTCACCCAGCTTGACGAGCGCGGCAAGACCCGTCTGTTCGACGGACGCACCGGCGAGGAGTTCCGCGAGCCCATTACCGTGGGTACGTCCTACATCCTCAAGCTCGGCCACATGGTCGACGACAAGATCCACGCCCGTTCGACCGGCCCTTACAGTCTGGTTACCCAGCAGCCTCTGGGCGGCAAGGCCCAGTTCGGCGGCCAGCGCTTCGGCGAGATGGAAGTTTGGGCACTGTACGCATACGGTGCTTCCAACGTCCTGCAGGAGATCCTGACCGTCAAGTCCGACGATACCGTGGGCCGCGTCAAGACCTACGAGTCCATCGTCAAGGGCGAGAACGTTCCTGTCCCGGGTATCCCCGAGTCCTTCAAGGTTCTCGTCAAGGAGATCCGCTCCCTCGCGCTGGACATCGAGCCCATGCACGATGCCGACGAGGACGCCTCCGCCCCTGTGACCGCCGAGGAGACCTCTGCCCTCGATGACCTGGCTGCGCTCGCCGGCGTTGACGCCGACGTCGAGGCCCAGGATGCCGAGACCGCCGAGGCACCCGAGGCTGTCGCCGCCACGACCACTGATAAGGAGTAGTTGACTGTGGCAGATTTCGAAGCTACTGATTTTGACTCGGTAAAGATCTCCCTTGCCTCCGCCGACCAGATCCGTTCCTGGTCGCACGGTGAGGTCAAGAAGCCGGAGACCATCAATTACCGTACCCTCAAGCCCGAGAAGGACGGCCTGTTCTGCGAGAAGATCTTCGGTCCCGCCAAGGATTGGGAGTGCTCCTGCGGCAAGTACAAGGGCATCCGCTTTAAGGGCATCGTCTGCGAGCGCTGCGGCGTCGAGGTCACCTCGGCCAAGGTGCGTCGCGACCGCATGGGCCACATTGAGCTCGCCGCTCCCGTGTCCCACATCTGGTACTTCAAGAGCCCCACGAGCTTCCCGATGAGCCGTATGCTCGACATCAAGTCCAAGGACCTCGAGAAGGTTCTGTACTTTGCCAGCTACATCATCACCGAGGTCGACTACGAGGCTCGCGAGGCCGATGCTGACGACCTGCGCGAGGAGCTCGCCGCCGATCTGGAAGAGATCGATGCCGAGTGCGCCCGCCAGATCGAGTCCCTCAAGGAGCAGGGCAACCCCGAGAACTTTGACGAGTTCTCCGACGAGGAGCCGCTGACCCCCGAGGAGATCGCCTCTGGCATCGTCGACATCGAGGAAGAGTGCAAGGACGAGAAGCAGCTCCGCACGGACGCCTTCAACGCCTTCATGAAGCTCAGCGAGCGCGACCTCATTTCCGATGAGCCGCTGTTCCGCGAGATGACCCGCTACTACTCCATGTACTTCAAGGGTGGCATGGGTGCTGAGGCCGTCCGCGACCTGCTCGCTGCCATCGACCTTCCTTCCGAGGCCGAGAAGCTCAAGGCCATCATCGCCGACGAGGACTCCCAGAAGCAGAAGCGCGAGAAGGCCGTCAAGCGCCTCGAGGTCGTTGACGCCTTTCTGAAGGGCGGCAACAGCCCCGCGAACATGATCCTGGATGTCATCCCGGTCATTCCGCCTGATCTGCGCCCGATGGTCCAGCTCGACGGCGGCCGCTTCGCCGCATCCGACCTCAACGACCTGTACCGTCGCGTGATCAACCGTAACAACCGACTCAAGCGCCTGCTCGACCTGGACGCCCCTGCGATCATCGTGAACAACGAGAAGCGCATGCTCCAGGAGTCCGTGGACGCCCTGTTCGACAACGGCCGTCGTGGTCGCCCGGTCTCTGGCCGTGGCGGTCGCCCGCTCAAGTCGCTCGCCGAGGCCCTCAAGGGCAAGCAGGGTCGTTTCCGTCAGAACCTGCTGGGCAAGCGTGTCGACTACTCCGGCCGTTCGGTTATCGTTACCGACCCCAAGCTGCTGCTGCACCAGTGCGGTCTGCCCAAGACCATGGCGCTGGAGCTCTTCAAGCCCTTCGTCATGAAGCGCCTGGTCGAGCTTGGCAAGGTCGAGAACATCAAGGGCGCCAAGCGCGCTATCGACCGCGGTGCCACCTTTGTGTGGGATATCCTCGAAGAGGTCATCGACGGCCGCGTCGTGCTGCTCAACCGTGCACCGACCCTGCACCGTCTGTCCATCCAGGCCTTTGAGCCGGTGCTGGTCGAGGGCAAGGCTATCCACCTGCACCCGCTGGTCTGCTCGCCCTTCAACGCCGACTTCGACGGCGACCAGATGTCTGTCCACGTGCCGCTGTCCAGCCAGGCTCAGGCCGAGGCCCGCGTGCTCATGCTCTCTGCGAACAACCTGCGCTCGCCGGCATCCGGCAAGCCGGTCAACATCCCTTCGCAGGACATGATCATCGGTGTGTACTACCTCACCCAGGTTCGCGAGGGTCTGCCGGGCGAGAACCACGTGTTCTCGAGCTTCGACGACGCGCTGCACGCCTATGACTGCCGCTCCGAGGTCGATATGCAGGCCAAGATCCAGGTCCGCGTGTCCGCTGCCGATGCCAACGTCATCAACGAGGACGGCACCCGTATCTTCCGCGTCAAGAACGGCAAGAACGAGTTTGTCGACTACGACGTCACCGGCAACAAGACCGCGCGCTTCGAGACCTCTATCGGCCGCATCATCTTCAACCGCCAGTGCCTGCCCGAAGACTATGAGTTCATGAACTACAAGATGGTCAAGGGCGACGTGGCCAAGCTGGTTGCGGACTGCTGCGATCGTTACCCCGAGGCCAAGGTCGGCCCGATCCTCGACGCCATCAAGTACTCCGGCTTCCACTACGCTACCCGCGCCGGCCTCACCATCTCGGTGTGGGACGCTCTCATCCCTGCCGAGAAGCAGGAGCTGCTCGACCGCGCCCAGGCCAACGTCGACCAGATCAACGAGTACTTCGAGGAGGGCTTCATCAACGAGACGGAGCGCCACATCGAAGTCGTTAACGAGTGGACCGCTTGTACCGATAAGGTTGCAGCGCTCATGCTCGACATGTTCGACGAGGAGAACCCGCTCTACATGATGGCCGACTCCGGCGCCCGTGGTTCTAAGACCCAGCTGCGTCAGCTCGGCGGCATGCGTGGCCTGATGGCGGACATGTCCGGCGAGACGATCGACCTTCCCATTAAGGCGAACTTCCGCGAGGGCCTGCTGCCGCTCGAGTACTTCATTTCGACCTACGGCGCCCGTAAGGGCCTGGTCGATACCGCATCCCACACCTCGGACTCTGGTTACCTGACCCGTCGTCTGGTCGACGTGGCCCAGGACGTCATCGTCCGCGAGGAGGACTGCGGTACGCACGAGGGCGTTACCTACAACCTCATCATCCCCGGCACCACCGACCTCAACACCGACCTCGTCGGCCGTTGCTTCATCGAGGACGTCGTGGCTCCCGATGGCACCGTGCTCTTTGAGCAGGACGGCTACATCGAGAAGGTCGCCGACATCCAGAAGATGGTCGATGCGGGCCTTAAGAAGGTCAAGCTTCGCGCGCTGCTCACCTGCCGCTCCAAGTACGGCGTGTGCCAGAAGTGCTACGGCTGGGATCTTTCCACTCGTCGTCCGGTCGCCATCGGTACTGCCGTCGGCATTATTGCCGCCCAGTCCATCGGCGAGCCCGGTACGCAGCTTACGATGCGTACCATTCACTCCGGCGGCGTCGCTGGCGTCGACGATATTACGCAGGGTCTGCCTACGGTCAGCCGTATGTTCGATATCGTCGGCAACGTCAACGAGAAGATCCTGGGTCGCGAGGCCGAGCTGGCTCCGTACTCCGGTCACCTCTCGATTAAGCCCGAGAAGTCCGAGTACGTGCTGACGCTCACCGACTCCGAGGACCACACCCGTGTCCTCGACGAGCGTCGCGTCCCCGCTTCGGTGCGCTTTATGCCCGAGATCGAGGACGGCTGCGAGGTTCGCGCCGGCGACCAGATCACCAAGGGCTTTGTCAACTTCCGCAACCTGCGCAAGCTGACCGACATCGAGTCGACGATGCACACCTTCGTCGAGAGCGTCAAGGACGTCTACACCAGCCAGGGCGTTGACCTGAACGACAAGCACATTGAGGTGCTCGCACGTCAGATGCTGCGTCGCGTTCAGATCACCAACCCCGGCGACTCCAAGTACCTGCTTGGTCAGTACGTCGACCGCTACGAGTTCGCCGACGAGGTCGAGCGCGTTGCCCGTCTGGGCGGTCAGGCTCCCGTGGCCGAGCCCGTCATCTTGGGTACGCTCAAGGTCGCGTCCAACATCGACTCCTGGCTGTCGAGCGCTTCGTTCATCCGTACCGCCGGCGTCCTTACCGAGGCTGCCATCGAGGGCAAGGTCGACCACCTGCTCGACCTTAAGTCCAACGTCATCGTCGGTAAGAAGATCCCGGCTGGTACCGGCCTCAAGCCGTACGCCAACGCCAAGCTGACGTATCGCACGGCCGACGGCTACGTGGACATCGACGGCCCGGCTTCGCCCAACGCCAAGTCGCTGCCCGAGTGGGCTCCTGTGGAGCTCAAGGACCTGGACGAGCAGCTCCCACAGCAGCTCGACTGGGCCGGCTACGACGAGTTCGGTGGTGCTGACGGTTCGTTCACCCGCAACGGTCACACCATCTCCGCCGAGAAGGCTCGCCTGTACCTGTTCGACGACCTGGGCGTGTCGCAGCGCTGGACCAACAAGTTCAGCGAGGTCGGCATCGAGACGGTCGGCGACCTGGTCGGCAAGTCCGAGGAGGATCTGCTGCGCATCGATGGCATCGGTGCCAAGGCGATCGAGGAGCTCCGTGACGGTCTGGAGGCCCACGACCTGCTCTACATCCTCGAGAACAACGACGACGTTGCCGACGAGGAAGACCTCTCGCAGCTGCTGCAGATGGTCTTTAGCCCCGACGGTCCGGACGACATCCTGCTGGGCACCTCCGCTGCGCCGACGCATCACGCCGACGCCGACGAGGAGCTCCTGGGCGCCCCGATCGACGACAAGAAGGCTCCCGCTAACGGTGCCATCAACGAGGACATGGCGTCCCTCGACGAGCTGCTCAACCAGCTCGTGGACACCGACGACGCCGAAGAGGCCAAGGACAACGACGAGGAGTAATTTCCTAGTACGTTAACCGTCCTTCCAAAGACCCGTTTCCCAACAGGGAAGCGGGTCTTTTTTGTTGAAGAAAACCTACCAAAAAGGGACAGGTTTATTTTGGTAGGTTTTTACTGCTTGAATTTGAAACATTCCGTTCGGTCAAAGCGTATCTATGGTGAGGGCCTCAGCAAGAAACATCAGCATCACCGGGAGGTGATTATGGAAGAACAAGCATTTAGACAGGCGGTCGAAGATCACCGGGATGTCGTGTTTCGGATCGCATTGACGTACCTACGCGATCGTGCCGATGCCGACGATGTTGCCCAAGATGTCTTTCTTAAGTTGCTCAAAAGCGATGGACACTTTGAAAGTTGGGAGCATCTTCGTCGCTGGCTTATTCGGGTCACGATCAATGAATGCAAATCGCTCTTTCGAAAGCCATGGAGGCGCATAGAGGATATTGAGAACTTGGCCGATTCACTCTCAGCAGCGCAGGATGAGACCAAGGTGGTCCTGTCAGACGTTATACGACTTCCGGAACGATTCCGTGTTCCCATCGTGCTCTATTACTATCTAGGCTTTTCGACCTCAGAGATTGCCGAGTTGTTGCATGTACCAGCCGCGACCGTTCGAACGCGTTTAGCTCGCGGTCGATCGAAGCTCAAATTCATCCTAGAGGAGGGCGACCGTGAAATCCAATCAAATCAAGCAGGCCTTCGAGTCCATCCAAGCCGATAGCAATCTTGCAGATCGCGTCCTTAATACCGCTGCGGGTGAGCCGCTTCATCGAAAGGGCCACGCGAAGCCTCTCTATGTTGCCGTAATCGGATGTCTTGTCGGAGTGCTGGCGACCGGAGGGGTCGCCTACGCCGTTGTCAATTCCAGCTATTTTGCCTCAGCTTGGGGAAACCACGGCAACGGGGATTCCATTACCTGGACCAACGGCGGCTCATCGGGGACTCAATATACCTACACCAGAGAGTTCGGTGATGGCATCGCGCCCCAAAGCCTGGAGGGCACAGTCCAGAAGGTTGATCTGTCCGTCGAGGGTAATGGCTATACGCTCGATATCCATGAGATGGCTATTGACCAAAACGGCTGCGGAGCCGTGACGTTTACGTTGTCCAATCCAAATGGCGTTAACTACTACAAGCCGGCAGCAGAGACAGGCGAACTTGTTCTCTATGGTGAAGAAGAACGGGGCATCGGCACGCCCGATATGAAGTTCGGCGAGGAATGGCCTGACACACGCAGCACCATTGATAAGGACACATCAAGCGATACTGTCATTAATGGCACGATGTACTTTGCCGCTATGGATCGCGAGCGAGATTTGCAACATGCGGTCACCTGGAATATCCACTGGACCGAGGGTGAAGGTGAGAGTGCGAGGCGGTTTGAGGCGTCGACACCCGAGTTCAATATTGGAGCGTACGTCGATACAAAGGAACTCCGCTCCGGTGACTCGCCTCTTGAGATTAGCCCGTTTTCCATCCAGACGCACATCGATGATTTGGGCTATGAAGCAGTTGATAATAAGCTGACCGTCAGCTACAAGGATGGATCGGAGCAGATTATCGAAGATGACGACGCAGGGGTGTTCAACTTATATTTTTCTTATGGGCGCAATAGCGGAGAGAACATCTGGGTGCCAACGAAGTTGATTGATGTCGAACAAGTGGTCTCAGTAACGCTTGAGGGCACGAGGTGCACGTCAACAGGAGAGACCGAAACAAAAGTACCCTTTACCATCGTCTATTCGTAAGGTCTGAGGCCGCTTCCTACTAGGGGAAGCGGCCATTTTTGCGTTACATGGACGGCTGGAATGGGCACTTGCGCACAGGCGGGGATTCCTTTTATGGAGGCTTTGCGGAAATATAGCTATTTTGGGATACGCCCGGCGGCGTGGTCTGTTGACGGCACAGCTAACGCCACGTATCCTATCGAACTGCGTGTTTCGTAGGGGGATGCTGACCCCTCGATTCAAGCCGTTGCACTTTACAGAAAGCTGGAATCATTCGAGAAGGAGTACGCTTTGCCTACTATTAACCAGCTGGTTCGCCAGGGCCGTCGTTCCGTGCCCAAGAAGTCCAAGAACGCTGCTCTGCAGCACAACTCCCAGAAGCGCGGCGTGTGCACCCGCGTCTTCACCACGAGCCCCAAGAAGCCGAACTCGGCTCTTCGTAAGGTTGCCCGTGTTCGCCTTGTCAACGGCATCGAAGTTACTGCTTACATCCCGGGTGAGGGCCACAACCTGCAGGAGCACTCCATCGTGCTCGTCCGCGGCGGTCGTGTCCGTGACCTCCCTGGTGTCCGTTATCACGTCATCCGTGGCGCCTACGACGCTGCTCCGGTCCAGAACCGTATGCAGGCCCGTTCCAAGTACGGTGCTAAGCGCCCCAAGGCTAAATAAGCCAGATAACGTTTTGATACTTTCGCCGTGTGCCGCCTAAGCGCCGCACGGTAGACACTTAAGGAGATTTCACATGCCGCGTCGTGCAGCAGCTAATCGTCGTGAGGTTCAGCCTGACGCCGTTTACAACAACCGCCTGGTGACTCAGCTCATCAACAAGGTCCTTCTTGACGGCAAGAAGGCCACCGCTGAGCGCATCGTTTACACCGCTTTCGAGATCGTTGCCGAGAAGTCCGAGGGTGGCGACGCTCTCGCTACCTTCAAGAAGGCTATGGACAACGTCAAGCCCACGCTCGAGGTTAAGCCCAAGCGTGTCGGTGGCGCTACCTATCAGGTCCCGATGGAGGTCAACTCCCGTCGTTCCACCGCTCTGGGTATCCGCTGGATCGTCAACTTCTCCCGCGCTCGCAAGGAGAAGACCATGGCCGAGCGTCTCGCCAACGAGATTCTCGACGCTTCCAACGGCCTGGGCGCTTCCGTCAAGAAGCGTGAGGACGTCTTCAAGATGGCCGAGGCCAACCGCGCGTTCTCTCACTATCGTTGGTAAGTTTAAGGTAAGGAACTAACATGGCTAAGCCTAAGTACAAGCTTTCCGATACCCGTAACATCGGCATCATGGCCCACATCGATGCCGGTAAGACCACCACGACCGAGCGTATTCTTTACTACACCGGTAAGACCCACAAGATCGGTGAGGTCCATGAGGGCGCTGCCACCATGGACTGGATGGTTCAGGAGCAGGAGCGCGGCGTAACCATTACCTCCGCTGCTACCACGTGCTTCTGGAAGAAGGACGGTACCGACTACCGCATCCAGATCATCGACACCCCGGGCCACGTTGACTTCACCGCCGAGGTCGAGCGCTGCCTGCGCGTCCTCGATGGCGCTGTCGCCGTCTTCGACGCCGTTGCCGGCGTTCAGCCCCAGTCTGAGACCGTTTGGCGTCAGGCTTCTACCTTCAACGTCCCCCGCATCGCCTTCATCAACAAGTATGACCGCGTGGGCGCAGACTTCTTCAACGCTATCGAGACCATGAAGGATCGTCTCGACGCCAACGCCGTGGCCGCTCAGGTCCCGATGGGCGCCGAGGACAACTTCTGGGGCGTCATCGACCTCGTCACCATGACCGCATGGGACTTCAAGGCCGACGACAAGGGCATGACCTACCCCGAGCCGATGGACGAGATCCCGGCTGAGTTTGCTGACATCGCTGCCACCAAGCGCGAGGAGCTCCTCGACGCTGCTGCCAGCTTTGACGACGAGCTCATGGAGAAGATCCTCATGGAGGAGGACTTCACCGTCGAGGAGCTCAAGGCTGCCCTGCGTAAGGGCGTTCTGGCCAACGAGCTCAACCTCGTCTTCGTGGGCTCCGCCTACAAGAACAAGGGCGTTCAGGAGCTGCTCGACGCTGTCGTCGACTACCTGCCCAGCCCGCTCGACGTTGAGGCCGTCACCGGTACCGATCCGGATACCGGCGAGGAGATCCAGCGTCATCCTTCCTTCGACGAGCCTTTCTCCGGCCTGGTCTTCAAGATCATGACCGACCCGTTCGTCGGTAAGCTCACCTACGTCCGCGTTTACTCCGGCCGCGCCGAGTCCGGCTCCTACGTGGTCAACGCTTCCAACGGTCAGCGCGAGCGCCTCGGCCGCATCCTCGAGATGAACGCCGCCGAGCGTATCGACCGTGACGACGCTGCCGCCGGCGACATCGTCGCTTGCGTCGGCTTCAAGAACTCCACCACCGGTGACACCCTGTGCGCCGAGGGCAAGGAGATCGTCCTCGAGAAGATCGAGTTCGCTAAGCCCGTTATCGACGTTGCCATCGAGCCCAAGACCAAGGCCGAGCAGGACAAGATGTCCCTGGCTCTGACCAAGCTCGCCGAGGAGGACCCGACCTTCCAGGTGTCCACCAACCACGAGACCGGCCAGACCATCATCGCCGGCATGGGCGAGCTGCACCTCGAGATCATCGTCGACCGTCTGCTCCGCGAGTTCAAGGTTGACGCTAACGTTGGTAAGCCCCAGGTTGCCTACCGCGAGACCGCTGGTCACGACGTCGAGAAGGCTGAGGGCAAGTTCGTCCGTCAGTCCGGCGGTCGCGGTCAGTACGGTCACGCCGTCATCAAGCTCGAGAAGATGGAGGAGGGCTTCGGCTACGAGTTCGTCAACGCTATCGTCGGCGGCGTCGTGCCTAAGGAGTACATCCCGTCCATCGACAAGGGCATCCAGGAGGCCCTGAACACCGGTGTTATCGCCGGCTTCCCGGTCCTCGACGTTAAGGTCACCCTGTTCGACGGTTCTTACCACGAGGTCGACTCCTCTGAGGCCGCCTTCAAGATCGCCGGTTCCATGGCTATCAAGGACGCCCTCAAGAAGTCCGATCCGCAGCTGCTCGAGCCGATCATGGCTGTCGAGGTCGAGACCCCCGAGCAGTACATGGGCGACGTTATGGGCAACCTCTCCGGTCGCCGCGGCAAGATCGAGGGCATGGAGGATCGCAAAAACAGCAAGCTCATCCGTGCCAAGGTGCCGCTGGGCGAGATGTTCGGTTACGCTACCGACCTTCGCTCCCAGACCCAGGGCCGTGCATCCTACACGATGCAGTTCGACTCTTATGAGCCCGCGCCCAAGTCCATCGTGGACGAGGTCATGAGCAAGAACGCCTAAGTTCGAGCTCCCTGTTACGTAATCCGCGAGAACATCTCTCGCACTCTTTGGAGGTTTAAGTTGGCTACCCAGAAGATCCGCATTCGCCTCAAGGGCTATGATCACGAGGTCGTCGATCAGTCCGCGAAGCTCATCGTCGAGACCGCTCAGAAGACCGGCGCTCGCGTTTCCGGTCCTGTCCCCCTGCCCACCGAGCGCAACCTGTACACGGTTATCCGCTCGCCGCACGTGAACAAGGACTCCCGTGAGCAGTTCGAGATGCGCACTCACAAGCGCCTCATCGACATCCTCGACCCCACCTCGGGCACCGTTGATTCGCTCATGCGTCTCGACCTCCCCGCTGGCGTCGACATCGACATCAAGCTCTAAGCGATATCGCTCATAGCTTAAAGGGCCCCGCTGCCGTTACGGTAGCGGGGCCCTTTTGTTTAGCATGATGGGATTGGACCGCCGGATAAGGCTGCCGAGCGGCTGGCTGTGGCGCCCTATTCGCTCGCGGGACGCAGCGATGCCTCCTCAAAATGGAAGGATCGCAAACCGCCTTCCGTTTCGATACACGCGCGACCAAAGCCATCGACGGTTTTAAAGATGCCGCGTGCCAGCTCGTCGCCGGCAGGGGAACGGGCGATAACGTGCTCCCCAATCCAATTGAGGTGAGTGACATATTCGCCGTGGACGGGCGCGAGCGGTCCGCCGTCTTCTTCCATGGCGTTAAGACGCTCTGCCCACGCATCTACAGCGTCTATAACTGCGTGATAGACCTCATCGAGGAGCATGTTGACGGTGGGAACGCTCTCGTTAAGGTTCGAGAGGCCAATTGCCGCCAGACCGCCATCGGGTACCTCTTGGGGCGTGTAGTTTACGTTGACGCCAATGCCGCAGACGGCGAAGGGCTTGCCTTCGTTATCGCGTGCGGCCTCGACCAGAATGCCGCCGAGCTTGCGTCCTCGCGCGACAAGGTCGTTGGGCCATTTAAGGCGAATCTCGTTTGCAAGACCCTGCTTTTCGAGTGCTTCAAGCACCGCTAGGCCGCTGACGGCGGCAAGACCAGAGAACTTTGCAGGATTAACGCATGGGCGCAGGACAATCGAAAGCAATAAGTTGCCGACGGTTGAGTCCCACTTGTGCCCGCGCCGGCCGCGTCCTGCTGTTTGAGCCCGGGCGGCAAGTCCTGTGCCGTGCGGCGCTCCCTGTTTTCCTGCTTCGAGCAGGTCATCGTTGGTCGATCCGGTTACGTCGACTATCGTTAATTTGGCATCCATAACGGTTGCTACCTCCTAAGTTAATAAGGCAATCGCGTAATGGTGTCGAGAGATAGACACAATGTGAAGCCTTTGTCGCATTTGGACAATTTAATGTTAACACGTCAACAACGACTAAAATGCGCTATCCTCTCTTGGTCGATGTAAACACGTCAACAACTCAAAGGAGGCTAGTGATGGGTTTCACGATTCTTGGAACAGGCTCGGCGCTTCCTGAGCGCAGTGTTTCCAATGACGAGCTGTCTGAGTTCCTCGATACCTCGGATGAGTGGATTTTTACCCGCACAGGTATCAAGAGCCGCCACGTCTGTACCACCGAGTCACTTGACGACCTTGCCGTAGCGGCGAGCGAGCGGGCACTCCAGGTGTCCGGAATCGACGCGAGCCAGCTGGATCTGATCGTCTGCTCGACGACGACGGGTGACCACCTTGTTCCCGCTGAGGCGTGTGCCGTTGCTGAGCGACTAGGAGCGGCGTGCCCTGCCTTCGATGTCTCGGCGGCCTGTGCCGGCTTCGTGTTTGCGCTCGATGTCGCCGAGGGCTATATCGAGCGCGGTCGTGCCGAGCGCGTGCTTATCGTTGCTGCTGAGCAGATGACGCGCGCGCTCGACTGGACCGACCGCGCCACCTGCGTGCTCTTTGGCGATGGGGCAGGCGCCGCAGTGATTGGGGCTGGGGGAGACAGCCCCCTTGCCGTTGAGCTTTCGACGGCGCCCGACGTCGAGACGTTACACGTTCCCGGTCTGGTCGGCACCTCGCCGTTTAAGGCTTCCGCAGATAGCAAGAGCGTGCTGTCCATGAATGGCCGCCGCGTGTTCAAGTTCGGCGTCAACGCCATCTGCGACACGGTCCATAAGCTTGCGGGCGATGCGGGCATTTCGGTCGAAGACATCGACCATTTTGTATTCCATCAGGCTAACGAACGAATCCTGAGTCAGGCGGTCAAGCGCCTCGGCGTGCCAGATGAGCGCGTGGTTCGAACGCTGCGCGAGACCGGCAACATTTCGAGCGCCTGCATTCCCTTTGCGCTTGACCGTCTGGCACGCACCGACGCACTGAATGCGGGCGACACCATCGCCCTCGTTGGATTTGGCGCCGGCCTGGATATAGGTGGCTATCTGCTTCGTTGGAAGTAGTTGCACATAGGAAAAAACGCCCCTAGGGCACAAACAAAGGAGAACTACCATGGCAGATCAGAAGACCTTCGAGCGCGTTTGCGACGTTATCCGCGAGACCGCCGGTCTTGACGATGTCGAGATGAAGCCCGAGTCCACGCTCGAGGAGATTGGTCTCGACAGCCTGGGCACCGTCGAGATCCTCGTCGCCGTCGAGGACGAGTTTGGCATCCAGCTCGATACCGAGGAGAACCCCAAGACGGTCGGCGAGTTCGCCGATACGGTCGAGGCGGCATTGGAGAAGTAGAGATGCTCAAGACTCCTCTCTGCGATCTGCTCGGCATCGAAAAGCCCGTGTTCCAGGGCGGTATGGCCTGGATTGCCGATGCCTCGCTGGCGTCCGCAGTGTCCGAGGCGGGTGGCTTAGGCATCATCGCGGCCATGAACGCCGACGCCAACTGGCTTCGCGACCAGATTCATGAGCTGCGCGCCAAGACGGATAAGCCCTTTGGCGTCAACGTCATGCTCATGAGCCCGTTTGCCGACGAGGTCGCGCAGGTCGTGATTGACGAGCGAGTGCCGGTCGTCGTGACGGGCGCCGGCAATCCCGCCAAGTACATGAAGGCGTGGAACGAGGCGGGCATCAAGGTCATCCCGGTCGTTGCCTCGGTGGCGCTGGCGCGTCTCGTGGCGCGTCGCGGGGCCACGGCGGTTGTTGCCGAGGGTACCGAATCGGGCGGCCATATTGGCGAGACCTCGACGATGGCACTGGTGCCGCAGGTCGTCGATGCGGTCGACATTCCCGTTGTGGCCGCCGGCGGTATTGCCGACGGCCGCGGCGTGGCGGCCGCCTTTATGCTGGGCGCCGAAGGCGTGCAAGTGGGTACGCGCTTTCTGGTCGCAGACGAGTGCACCGTCTCGGAGCAGTACAAAGAGATGGTCCTGAAGGCCAACGACACTTCGACGCGTGCGACCGGTCGCTCGACGGGACATCCAGTGCGCGCCCTCAAGAGCCCCTTCACCAACGCCTATGCCAAGAGCGAGGGTTCCGGCGCGAGTGCCGAGGAGCTCGGTGCTATGGGAACCGGTGCGCTGCGTAAGGCCGCCAAGGACGGCAACTACGAAGAGGGTTCGTTTTTGTGTGGACAGATTGCCGGCATGGTCAACGAGCGCCAGAGCGCACGCGAAATCGTTGACGACCTGGTCGATGGCGCCGAGCACGTCCTGAAGGGTGCGTGCGCATGGGTGGCGTAGCGTTTTTGTTTGCCGGCCAGGGTGCCCAGCACCCCGCGATGGGCGTCGACTTGATCGAGACATCGCCGGCGGCTGCCGAGGTGTTCGCCATTGCCGATGAGGTGCGCCCGGGGACGAGCGAGCAGTGCCGGAGCGCCTCCAAGGAGGAGCTCTCGCAGACCGAGAACACGCAGC
>CABRZJ010000028.1:0-19023 GCA_902475425.1 uncultured Collinsella sp. | reverse complement strand
AGGGTATGGGGACTCGTTCGGCCAGACGCGCCGCCGCTGTTTGTGATCCCTTTTCCTCCGTCCCCTTCGGATCACGCGACCCCTTGGGGACGGAGGAAAACGGATCATTTCGTAGGCCCGTGGCCGCCTTGGAAACAGAATGATGGTACGAGCATCCATTCGGCTTCCAGGGCAGTCACAGGCAGAACGGGGCGAACAGAAAAGCACGTAGACCTGCCATAGCTCACCGACAAAGCTCATGCCGGCAAGAACGGCAGAGGTGGCGATTACAGTGAGGGGAACCCAAAAACGCGGCCGCTTACTTTATCGGCAACATGGCCAATGACAAGTGAGCCGATTACGCTCACCACGGTGGAGATGGCATTGGAGATGTTGTACTGCGTAAGCGTAATCCCGAGGTCGCTGACGATGAGCGGCTGAAACAGGCTCATGCGGTTAACGAAAATGGTGTAGCACGTGGCCATGATCACAAAGCCGGAGGCCACCACGAGCCAGCCGGGGAAGAACTTACGTTGCTGGGACATACTGTTCCTTTTTTAAACAAACGAGTAGCAAGATTGGGTGCTACCGGTGGTCGGCGATGTAGCCCAAAGCGACGGCGGCATAAGCCGCGGCGCCAAGGGGAAGCTCGGCATCGCTAAAACGTGCCTTGGGATGATGCTGAGCAAAATGCTCGTCCGTATCAGTCACGGCAGCGCCCACGGTAAAGTACGCACTCGGAATCTCGCTCGAAATCAACGCGAAGTCCTCGCTCGCCATGGCGTGGAACAGCGGCAGGAAGGCGGCCTTGGGCAGCACCGCGCCCACGTAGCCAAGCGACGCCTGAGTCATGTCGTCATCGAGTACGAGCGGGGGAACATCCGAGAGCGTCTCAATAGTCGCCGGCGTGCGATACGTTGCGGCCACGCCGTTGACGACCTCGGCGATGCGGGTCTTGAGGTGCTCCATGAGCTCGACGTCGAAGCCACGCAGCGTTCCCTCAAGCACACAAGTGTCGGGGATGACATTTGCGGCCTGACCGCCGGCGAACTTGCCAACAGTCAGTGCGACCTCCTTGGCCGCCGGCACTTCGCGAGCGATAAGCTCCTGAAGCGCGAGGTGCACATGCACGCCGGCCGTGATGGGGTCGATGCAGATTTCGGGGCTCGAGCCATGGCCGCCCTTGCCCTGCAGCGTGATGCGGAAACCGTACACGCCCGAGAGCGCCGGGCTGCCATAGAGCACCAGGCCAAGCGGCGACTGGCTATTGACATGCATGGCAAAGGCGACCTGGGGACGCGGGTCCTGCAGCAGACCGTCGGCGATGGCGGCGCGGGCGCCCTCAAAGGTTTCCTCGCCCGGCTGGAACAGCAACTTAACCGTGGCGTTAGCGTCGACAAGCTCGGACTCGCGGGCCTTGAGCAGGCGCGCCGCACCAAGCAGTGCCGTCGCGTGCATATCGTGTCCGCATGCATGCATGCAGCCGTTGGTGGATGCAAAGGACTCGCCGGATTCCTCGGCAACGGGCAGGGCGTCCATGTCGCCACGGAGCATGATGACCGTACCGGCCTGCTCATTCGTGCAGACGCCATTACCCTGGGCCGCGGCGGCACCGGCGCCGACAAGGCCCACAACGCAGGAACCATCGACGAGCGTGGCGAATGGGATGTCCATCTCGGTCAGGCGCGCTTGGATATACGCAGAGGTCTGTGGGAGGCTATTACCCAGCTCGGGCATCTGGTGTAGATCGTGTCGCCACGCAGCGAGCTCGTCTGCAAAAGCCTGAGCTTCTGCAACAAGACCGTCACCGATAGCGGTCTGCGCCGCTGCGGTGGCCTTGGGCGCTGATTGCGGTTGAAGATCGGACAAAGCTGGTGCCATAGATGCCCTCCAGTATCGTTTTTGCAGCAAGCACTTTGATAGCATAAAGTGCAAGGTACTACTTTAAGGGCGAGGCATATAAAATGCCGCCCCGGGAGGGCGGCGCAACAAGTTGTTTACAATTGCGGGCGCGGCTTTCGACGCAAAAAATCGAAGTGAGTCTCGCTCAAGATAATCGACAGGAAGATGAGCGCGAAGCCGGCGAGCAGGCGCGAGGTGAGCGCCTCCCCCATCAGCAGCACCGAGAACAGCACACCCGAAGGCGACTCCATCGAAAGGAGCAGCGAGCCCGTCGAGGCCGGGACATGCGCCAGGCCGACGTTTTGGATGAGCAGAGCCGCGCATGTGCAGCCCACCGAGAGAAACGCCATCGCACTGATAAAGCTCGGCGTCCACACGGACAGAGGCGCTTGGGTCTCGAATAGCAGCGACGTTGCCAGGCTCAGCACGCCGTTGCCCACAAACATCCAAAACGTGATGACGTTGATGTCCATTTTGCGACCGTACTTGGCAGTCACCGCCATCTGGATGGCGAAAAAGGCCGCACCCGCCAGCGTAATGACGTCACCAATGTTGAATTCAACGCTATCGAGTGCGACGAGGCCAATGCCCGCTAGGCACAGCAGCGCGGCACCCAAGTTGTAGCGCGTGAGCTTTTCGCCGCTCAGGAAATAGCTCGCGAACGGCACGAGGATGCAATACGTGCCCGTCAAAAAAGCATTCTTGCCCGCCGTAGTATGTGCCAGACCGACCGTCTGCAACGCATAGGCCGCCCACATGAGCACGCCCATACTCAGGCCAACGATCAGGTTGCGAGCGTTGAGGTGCGCGATGATGCGCTTGTGGAAGACGGCAAACATGACCAACGCTGCGGGCAGAAAGCGTACATAGAGCAGCGCGAACACCGGAATGGTGCCGAGTGCGTCCTTCATAGTGGTAAAGGAGTAGCCCCAGATGACCGCCACCGAAAGGAGCAGAACCTTCCAGAACAGCGGAGAGCGTGCGCCGGCGCCCCGGGGAATACCGCCCGCGCCCAAATCCTCACGGGCTACAGGGCTATCGGGCAAGTTTTCGATTTCGTTGGCAGCGTATTGGGCCATGGAACATCCTCGCACTCAATCTGGGCGTGGTGTCCGCACGCGTATAGCTGCGTGCCGCCTCATGGTCAAATAAAATCAGGGCGCACCGGACCCCCGGCACGCCCCGCTACTGTAACAACAACCAAGCAACCCACGCAATTCACCCCGCTAAAGCGTCGGCAGAGTGAACCTCGATGTTTCGTCAATTTCACGCTGTTGCACTAAATAAGTTTCGTGCTTTCAAGCTTTTCGATGATCCAGTCGTTGGCTTTGATGACCGGGCGGCGGAAGACGACGCCCAGGGCCAACGACGGAATCAGGTAGCTCGCCAAGATGCCCAGCTCAATCCAGTACTCCATATGGTAGGCACCGGCCATGGCGGCGTGCATGGCGTTGATGCCGTGGGTAAACGGCAGGAACGGGTAGATCGCCTGGAACACGGGACCGGTCATCTCGATGGGGAACGTACCGCCCGAACCGCCGACCTGCATGACCAGCAGCACGACGGCGAGGGCCTTGCCGATATCTCCAAACGATACCGTAAGCGTGTAGACGATATTGGAGAACACGAGGCTCGCGACCCAGCCGGCAAGCACAAACTGCAGGGGGTCGTCGCACTGGATGCCAAAGAACAGAATGTCGCCCGCGCACACGAGCGTTGCCTGCAGCAGAGCCAGACCGCCAAAGAACAGGTAGCGACCCAAGTAGATCTCGTGCAGACGCACGGGGATGAGCTCGTTGATAAGCTCATCGTCAACCGAGACTTTCATCATGGCCGCCAGTACGATCGAGCCCACCCACAGCGACAGAATCGTGTAGAACGGCGCCATGGCCGAACCGTAGTTGCGGATTGGATAGACCGGCTTACGGTCGAGTGCAACAGGGCCGGAAAGCGACACGGCGAGGCCCTCGGGGTCGCTGCCAATCATTGTCTTAATCATGGCCAGGTCACCCGAGATCAGAGCGCTATCAAGCTCGTCCTTAAAGGCACTGATCTTGTTCGACGCCTCGCCCAGCTGATCGGAAGCCTTGTTGACCAGCTTTGCAGCCTTGGAGAGACCCTTCGCGAGCGAACCAGAGGCGTCGGTCAGACCGCTCACGGCGCTATCCAAGTCACCCGAGATACCGTTCAGGGAATCCAGAACGCCCGAAATGGTCTTCTTGAGCTCCTTGGCCTTAACCGAGAACGTAGAATCGTAGTCGGACTTGGCACCCGAGATACCTGCCTTGGCATCAGCGATGGCCTGGTCGACCTCGGCACGCGAGTTGTTGACTTCCGCCATGCCGTCCGAAAGGGACTTTGCGGTCGCCGTCAGGTCCTTCGCATTGTTGCGGTACTCCACGGCAATTCTGCCCAGCGACGTCGCAGCAGACTTGAGGCCGTCTTTGAGCTTGTCATCGCTCATCTGGTCGGCAAGGTTGCGGAGCCGATCGGCCATCGCATCGATATCGTCAGCACGCGTATTGAGCGCCGCTGCGGCTTCGTTGAGCTGAGACACCGTAAGGTCAACATGCTGATTCGCGGCATCGAATGCCTTCGCAAGCTCGGCGGACACGTTGTCGAACGAGCCCGCGCTTCCGTCAATCGCGGCGTTGATGGCGTCGTTGGCGGCCTTCAGCGCTTCTTTGGAATCGCTCATGCCGCTCTTGGCATGCTCCATCAACTGCTTGGTCGACTCATCGACCGTACCCGTCTGCTGGAGCATACCGCTCGCCGACGTCAACGAATCGGACGTAGAGCTCAAAATGCCCGCCAGCGACGAAGCATTAGCCTGAACGTCTTGCAGGTCCCCAATCGAATCGCCGAGCGTCGAGGACAGGTTGGCGATAAAGTTGCTGACCTGGTCGGTGCTCATGTAATCGAGCAGGCTGGACACCGTCTTAAGACCGATGCTCGTAATGGTCTCGGTAAAAGATTCGTTAACCTGGTTCTGAACGGCGCTCGAACCCTTCTCGGTCACGATCTGCGCAATGGCGTTGGCCTTCTGATTCTCGTAGAACTCGATATCGGCATGCTTCACGTCGGTCGAGAAAAGCGTCATCATGTCAGCGCTAAACGTTTTGGGGATAACGACGGCAGCATAGTACGCGCCCGACTTAACGCCCTCGATAGCCTTTTCGCGATTGTTGAGCACAACCCAATCGAAGCTCTCGTTGCCGCGTAGGGTGGCGGTCACGTTTTCGCCCACGTTAACCTCGACGGGGATCAAATCGCTCTCGTAACCCTCATCGGTGTTGACCACGGCGATCTTAAGATTGCCGGTGTTGCCGTACGGATCCCAGCTGCCGGCGATGTTAAACCACGCGTACAGACACGGTACGATAATGAGGCCCATCACGACAACCAAGCCGATCACGGAGCGAGACACGTTTTGGACATCGCGCTTAAACAGATGCAGGATGTTCTTCATTTATGCCTCACCTCCTTTGGAGTGCTTGCCAAGCGCGGTGGTATCTCCATCATTTGTGGCTGTGCTGTCGCTGCCCTGAGATTTATGGTGCGAGCCGATATGCGGCAAGCGGCCCGTGGACTGATCGCCGCCCTTGGCACCACGCTCGCTGGCGTTGAGGCCAAACATGTGGCGGGCGGCAGGAATGGCGGCCGTGTGTTCGCGCATCTCGCGACGCAGGTCCTCATCCGAAAGCGCCGAGATGCGCATCTGGGTATTGAGGCTCGCGCGGATATATTCGATATTGATAAGCCAGCCGCAGATGGCAATAACCGAGATGATCCAAATAACAAGCAGGATGATCTTGCCGTTATTGTCGATATCGAGAACCGTCGACAGGACAAAGAGCAGGACCTGAACGCCCACCACGGCGGCAAAACCGCCCTTGATGTAGTACGGGTAGCGATGTTCAAAGGCGACCGCATGATCGAGCAGTTCGCGACGGTACGAATCGGAATCGAGCATGACACGCATGGCCGTGCGCAGCGAGTAGCGCTGGCGCGGCAGGTCGTTGGACTCGCAAATCATCATACCGGTCGTGGAGAGCTGTTTATCAAAGAGCAGGTTAAGGTTGAGCAGCAGCGGACGCAGCTGCAGGCCGATAAAGAGCGCCACGATCAAGAACACGCCCAGAATGCACAGGTTAAACAGGTAGTTGAACGAATACATGCCGCCGACCGTCTCGCGCAGCAGATTGATGCCGTAGGTAAAGGGCAGCAGCGGGTGCAGCCACTGGAAGAAGCCGGGCATCATCTCGATGGGGTACATGCCCGACGAACCCGGGATCTGCACGATGACGAGAATGACGCCGATAGCCTTGCCGATATGCTTAAACGTGGTGGACAGCGCATAGATGATATTGACGTAGGTGAACGAAATGGCGATGCCGCCCAGCACGAACAGCAGCGGGCTGACGCACTGCACGCCAATCACCAGATCGCCTACCGTAACGATGATGGCCTGCAACGCGCCCAGGATCACCATGAGCAACCAGCGGCCAAAGTAGCCCTGACGCGCCGTAAAGCTGCCAACACCTTCACGGTCGACCTCGAGCTTGTAAATGGCGATGAGCACATAGCCGCCCACCCAAAGCGCCAGATTGGTGTAGAAGGGAGCGATGCCCGAGCCAAAGCTCTTGACCGGATAGATTGACTTGGACGTCAACTCAACCGGAGACGCCATGAAATCTGCCACGTCATTGACATCGACGCCCATCAGATCGGCCAGCTCGCCCATGGACTCGGAGGTCTGCAGCGCCGCGATGTCATTGGCGGCGGTTGCAAGCTTGTCCTGGACCTTGGCAAGCGAGGAATCGGTCTGGGACAGCGTGGTCTTGGCCTGGCCGAGCGTAGCGCTAAGCTGCGCCAACGTGCCGCGCGCATTTGCAAGTGTAGGTGTCATACCCGAGACGATACCGGTCAGGTCGCCCGAGACGGCGGCAAATGAATCAAGCGCGCTCGAGGCCTTCGGCAGCGCGTTTTGACCCAGGTCCGTCTGGGCCTGGCCAAGGTTGGTCGCACCGGTCTGGATTGCGTTATTGATAGCGTCGCTGGCGCCCGAGACAGCCGCGGCGTCATTCGCCATGGCGCTCGACTGCGCAGACAGACCGTCCTTGATGCTCTGAAGCTTTTCATTCTGCTCGCGGAGCAAATCGATGGTCGATACAATGCGCGCGTCAATTTCCTTGGAACCCGTCGACGTGTCATTGACGAGAATTTCCAAGTGCCCGATAACGGCCTTATTGTGGTCGATCGTCGCTTGGAGAGACTCAAGCGAGTTGTCGATGCGGGTGGTCGTAGATGTGACCGCGCCCGTCAGCTTGCCAATCGCAGCGTTCGCGGAGGCTGACGTCTTGGTGAGCGCAAGGCTGCCTTCCGAGAGTGCCTTGGAGAGCGAGGCGACAGAGTTGCCCGCCGTAGCGCGCGACTCGCCCAGCAGGTCATTGCCCTGAGCGATTGCCTGCGTTAGAGAGGGCGTCTGACCCTGCAGGCCCGCCAACGCGGCATCAGCCGAGGCGATAGCGCCACTCGTCTTATCGATGGCGGCATTCATGTCGCCAATCGAATCGCGCACCTCACCCAAGGTACCGGATGCCTCTGATACCGAACCAGCCAACGAATTCTGAGTCTGGGTTGCCTTGTCCTTTAAATCGACCCCGGCATCCTTGGCGATGCTGGCAACGGTCTCGCCCACCGTGGAGACAAATTCCGAGTTGATCTGCTCCTCAATGGTGCTTGCACCGGTGTCGGTAACCTTGGGCGCAATAGCACTCTTCTTCTCATTGACGTAGTACGTAAGCTTGGGCTGATGGTAGTTGCCGTCGAGCATCGAGACCAGGTTATCCGAGAAGTTCTTAGGGATTACGATGGCCGCATAGTACTCACCGCTCCCGACGCCCTCCTTGGCGTCGGCCGCCGAATCGACGAAGGTCCAGCCCAGCTGATCGTTCTCCTTGAGCTGATCGACGACCTGGTCGCCCGCGTTGAGCTCGCCCACCAGGTCGTTTTGGGTGCCCCGATCGTTGTTGGCGATGGCAATCTTGATACCCTGGGTGTTTCCGTACGGATCCCAGTTAGCCACGATGTTGTACCAGGCATACAGCGAGGGAATGACGCACACGCCCAAAGTAACCACCAGGGCGACGGGGTTCACGAGCAATCGCTTGATGTCGCGCTTAAAGATCGCAAAGGAGACCTTTGCGTTGGATAGTTTGCTGCCGAGACTCACGCTTGGACCATCCATCCTGTCGTTAAATCGAATCGTACTATCGACAACCATTGTAGTAGGCGCTTTAACGTCTCAAAGCACAATGGTGTTGAGTTTTGCGGGTAGCAATATACTACGAAGATGAGTTAACGTACAGATGTACAGTATCCTAAATTTCAGCAGGTCACAAAACCACAACCCGCACAAATTAGCAATTCAAATAGTCATCGGGGACGTTCTTAAACGACTGGTCAAACAAGAACGCCCCCAACGACTAGTTTGGACCACGGTAACATCGATGTTTTAGCAATGCCAGCGAGCGGGCGCCAGAGCGAACAAATTGGCATGAAAAGAGGACGGCATAGACCTTCTGGTCATGCCGTCCTCTTTGAATGACAAGTTGTCGCTCTGGCGCCCGCGCAGCGTCGACTGGTCCGCCGTTCGTTAGAACGGCGGAACTGAGGGCAGCGTCGAGCCGTTACGCGGTTTGGTAAAACCGCGTAACTACCTAACTACATCAAGTTGCAAACAGCCGCCGCGAAGGCAACGGGGTCCTCGGGGAGGATACCCTCGACCAGCAGGGCCTGATCGTAGAGCAGACCAGAGTACTGCTTGATCTTGTCGGCGTCGCCTGTCTTCTGGGCAGCGACAAGCTTGTCAAAGACCGGGTGCTTGGCGTTGAGCTCGAGCACGCGCTGGCTCTTGGGCATGCCGTCGGGCGCGCCCTCGGGTCCCTTCTGGAGTACCTTCTCCATCTCAAGCGAAAGCGGACCCTCGGTGGTGATGCAAGCGGGGGCATCGGTCAGGCGCGCGGAGACGGCAACTTTCTCGACCTTGTCACCGAGTGCCTCCTTCATAGCGCTAAAGAGGTCCTCGTTCTCCTTGGTGGCGTCCTCGGCCTCCTTCTTCTCATCCTCGGTCGCCAGGTCAAGATCACCGGTCGCGACGTTCTTGAGCTCCAGATGACGATCCTCGACCTCGGGCTCGGCACCGTCGGCCACAGCCTTCTCGGCAGCCTCGCGGGTAGCATCGTCCTCGTAGATCTTGGGCATATCGGCGGCAACGTACTCACGCATGGCCTGGAAGGTAAACTCATCCACGTCCTGCGTCAGAAGCAGCACGTCATAGCCGCGGTCGAGCACGCCCTTTACCACGGGCATCTTGGCCAAGCGCTCGCGCGAATCGCCGGCGGCGTAGTAGATGGCCTTCTGATCCTCGGGCATGCCCTTGGCATACTCGGCCAGGGTAATCATCTTCTGTTCCTTGGCAGACCAGAACAGCAACAGGTCGGCGAGCTCATCGGCCTTCATGCCATAGCTCGAGTAGATGCCGTACTTAAGGCCGCGGCCAAAGTTCTCAAAGAACTTCTCGTAGGCCTCGCGGTCGTTGTCACGCATATCCTCAAGGTCAGCGGTGATCTTCTTCTCGACACGCTTGGCAATGGCCTTGAGCTGACGGTTCTGCTGCAGCGTCTCACGCGAGATGTTGAGCGACACGTCGGCGGAATCCACGACGCCGCGGACAAAGTTGTAGTAGTCGGGCAGCAGGTCGTCGCACTTCTCCATAATCAGCACGTTGGAGCTGTAGAGCGCCAGGCCCTTCTCGTAGTCCTTGCTGTACAGATCGAACGGGGCGCGGCCCGGCACAAACAGCAGGGCGTCATACTCGAGCGTGCCCTCGGCATGGAAGCTGATGGTGCGCGCAGGATCGTCAAAGTCGTGGAACGTGGACTTGTAGAACTCGTCGTAGTCCTTCTGCTCGACATCTGAGCTGCGCTTTTTCCAGATCGGCGTCATGGAGTTGACGGTCTCGAGCTCCTGGTAGTCCTCGTACTCGGGCGTGTAGTCATCGCCAGCATCCTCGGGCTTGGGCTTCTGGCGGCTCTTGGACACCATCATCTGGATCGGGTAACGCACATAGTTGCTGTACTGCTGAATCAGGCTCTTGAGGCCCCACTCGGTCAGGAAGCGATCGTAGGTCTCGGCCTCGCCGTCGGCATCGAGCTTCTCGTTCTCGCGCAGCGTCAGGATGACATCGGTACCGTGCTCGGCGCGCTCGCCGTTCTCGATGGTGTAGCCCTCAAGACCGTCGGATTCCCACACATGGGCGACATCCTCGCCATAGGCGCGGCTGACGACCTTCACATGGCTGGCGACCATAAAGGCCGAGTAGAAGCCCACGCCAAACTGGCCGATGATGTCGACATCCGAACCCTGCTGCTCGGCGTTCTCGGTCTTAAACTCCTCGGAGCCGGAATGAGCGATGGTGCCCAGATTGCGCTCGAGCTCCTCGGCGGTCATGCCAATGCCGTTATCCGAAATCGTGATGGTGCGGGCGTCCTTATCAAAGGAGACGCGAATGGCCAGGTCGCCCTGGTCGATCTTAACGCTCGGGTCCTGCAGGCTCTTAAAGTTGAGCTTGTCGACGGCGTCGCTCGCGTTAGAGATAAGCTCGCGCAGGAAGATTTCCTTATTGGTGTAGATGGAGTTGATCATGAGGTCGAGCAGTTTTTTGCTCTCGGTCTTAAATTGACGCATGTGCAGTCCTTTCGCGCTACCCCCGCCCGCAAAAACGGCCCGGTCGCCCGAGCCGCATCGCAGACCTGCTATGTTCAGACTTAGATTTTATAACCCATTAGCGCGCATATATACATACGGAATCGAAAAACTGTATGTCAGAGCGCTCTGATGCGCCAATTGCCAAGGAGTGTCCCAAACTGCCGGCAGGAAAGGAACGTCCCTATCTGCCATCTACGCGCTTGGCCATCCAAGCATGGGGCTGGCCCTCGTCTTCGTAGTCCACCGGGGCAATCTGCGTGTAGCCCGCCTTGGCATAGAGCGGCAGCACGTATTCCTGAGCATGCAGCTTAATGAGCTTGGCGCCGGCATCACGCGCGCACGTATCACTGGCCTCGACAATCTTGCTCGCCAAACCGCGACGGCGCATGCTCGGCAGCACGGCCACGCGCCCCATAATGTAGGTCTCCCCCGCCGCGACGCCTTCGTCCAAGTCGCACGCCGGCGACACCGGAGCCTCTGCATCAGCCGCGCGCTCAAGCTCTTCGGGAAACACGCGCGAGCAACCGGCGAGCTCGCCGTCTACATAGAGCGTCACATGAATGCAGTCAGAAGCCTCATCGATCTGGTCGAACTCATTCTCGTAGCCCTGCTCGTCCATAAAAACGACGCGGCGCACCAACGCCGCGCCATCAAAGCATCCCGTCTTAAGTTGGATATCCATGGCTGCCCTTTCATTCAATGCGAACGTTAGGGACAGATATTAGCGAAAATGAGCTCCGCGCACACTAAACTTCGCGCGAGCCTTCGCCAGGCAGTCGTAATGACCCACGTTATGGGCATCGCTCGCGATGAAGCTGTACAGGTTCTGATCGAACAGGCGCTGTGCCGGCTTTTTCTCGCGACCAAAGCGACCGCCGGCAATAAAGTCCGCCGAAGCCTGCAGCTTGCAGCCCATATCGACCAGGCGCTCCGCCACGCTTACATCCTTTTGAACCGCACGATAGCGCTCAGGATGAGCGATAATCACCTGGTAACCACGGCACTGCAAATCGTAAATCGTGTTCTCGTACTCTCTAAACGCATACGCATCGGCATGCGTCGAAAGCTCGAGCAGAAACTCGTTGGTCCCATCGAAATGCAAGTGCTCCGCGGCATCGATACCAAGCTCAACGAGCTTTCGATGGTTGACCTCGAAGCCCATCTGGAGCGGAAAACCGTCAGCGTTATCACGCAGCAGCTCAAAGGCATCCCACATCTTGTCGTAATCAAAATAGGGATCACGGCAGTGAGGAGTGCAAACGATTCTGGTTACACCGGCCCGCTTGGCAGCCTCGAGCATCGCCAAGCTCTCATCGAGATCGGCGGCGCCGTCGTCTACACCCGGCAAGATATGGCAATGAATGTCACGCATAGGTCAGCCTTAATCAACTAAACGTTTGCTCGGTTGGTGAAGATGCCCTTTTTGGAAGTCCCCTGATCGTCGGAGCCCTTCTTCACCTTCTTACCGTCCTTGGTGTAGTAGGAGTAGTAGTACTCGCTGGTCTCGGTCTCGCAGTAGTTCATAACGGTACCGATGAGCTTGACCTTCTCGGACTTCTTAAGCTGACCGATGGCGTTGAGCGCCTCCTCGCGCTTGGTGAAGTCCTCACGCACGACAAAAAGCGCACCGTCGGTCAGACTTGCGATCTCGGCAGCATCGATGAAGGTGCCGACCGGGGGAGCATCAAAGATGACGTACTGGAACTTGGCGGACAGTGCCTTTACCAGCTTGGCAAAGCGGTGAGAGACGATGATGTCGGCAGGATTGGGAATATGCGGCTCGGCATCGAGGAAGTAGAAGTTCTTCTGACCCGTCTCGACAATCGCCTGGTCAATAGAAACCTGCTCGGAAAGGACTGCATAGAGTCCGCCGCGGGAGCGGACGCCGAGCATATCGGCAAGGGAGCTGCGACGCATATCAGCCTCGACCAGCAGGACGCTCTTGCCGCTGGTGGCGATAGCCTGGGCAAGGTTGATGGAAACCGTAGACTTGCCCTCGTTGGGAATCGAGGACGTAACGGTGATGGTGCGAATGGGGTCGTCCACGCTCGCAAAGCGGATGTTGGCCAGAAGGGTCTTGGCGGCATTCTGTACAACGAGCTTATCGGTGTTCTTTGCCTTAGCCATGCCTATTTACCACCTTTCATAGCCGGAATTCGGCCAACAACGGGAATGCCCAGGAGCTCTTCTGCCTCTTCGGCACCGCGGATGCGGGTGTTGAGCATGTCTGCCAAAACGACATAGGCAACTGCGATAAAGATGCCCGCGAGGAACGCGACAGCAACGTACAGCATACGCTTGGGGCCGCTGGGGACTTCGGGAGTCTTAGCCTCGTCGATAACGTTGATGCTCTGGGCAGCGCCGACGTTCTGAGCGACCGTACTCACCGAGCTGGCCATGGCCTTTGCGACCTTAGCCGTCTCCTTGGCATCGGTGCCGGTAACCGAAAGCGTAATGACACGCGTGGTGGTCTCGGAGGAAACAGACACCTTGTAGTCATCCAGGTCAGCAAGGCCCAGCTCATTGGCAGCACCGCTCTTAACGCTATCGCTATCCAGCAGCGTGGCGATATCGTTGGAAAGCATCTGGCTCGCCGAGAGATCGTTGTAGCTCATCTGACCGCTATCGTCGGTTTTGGCGAGAATGTACATGCTCGTCGTCGCGGTGTAGGTGTTGTCCATCGCAACGAAGGACACGATGCCCATGGCGATCGCGCAGACCACCGGAAGGGTGATGACCAGCTTAAGGTGCTTCTTCAGCAGCTGGAACAGTTCGAGAAGGGTCATGCAGCTTGCCTTTCATTTCCCCAGTTCGGATTGACAAAACTGTCCGTATGTTATCGCATCTTTTTACCGAGACCAAACTCTATACATAAGAAACAGGCTCTCCTGTAAAAATGTCGGAAGCAATCGTAAAATTGCACAACAACGCCGCACCCGAAAGTCAAATGCGGCGTCTGCATCAATATCTATGTTGTATCGCTATGCGAATGGCTCGTCCTGCCGTATGGGAAACGTCACCGTAATGGTGGTTCCCACGCCCAACTCGCTCGACAGATCGAGCGTGGCGTGATGATACAGGGCCGCATGCTTGACAATTGCAAGCCCCAGACCGGTTCCGCCGCGCGCCTTGGACCTACTCTTGTCCACGCGATAGAACCGCTCAAATACCTTGCCCTGTTCTTCAGGCGCGATACCGATTCCCGTGTCGGCGACCGCAAGGAACGGATGGCCTTCGTCGTTGGTGCCGCACTGCAGCGTAACCGCACCGCCGGGTCGATTGTAGCGGATGGCGTTGCTCGCCAGATTATAGATGAGCTCGTCAATCAAGCGCGACACGCCTTCGATGACCACAGGCTTGGTCTCATGACTTATCGTCACATTCGCCTGACGGGCGACCTGTTCAAGACGCTGCTCAACCGCGTAGATGGCACGCGAGAGCTCAATAGGCTCCGTGGAACCAATGGGCACCGCCTCGCCCTCAGTTGCACGCTCGGCCTCGTCCAAGTTAGACAGCGTAAGGATATCGTTGACAAGCGCTGCCAAGCGGCCCGCCTCACGATAGATGCGACCGCCAAAGTTGCGCAGGTCGCCCTCGCCCTCGACCATGCCGTTTGCGATGAGCTCGGCATAGCCCGAAATCGCCGTAAGCGGCGTCTTGAGCTCATGGGTGATATTCGCCGTGAACTCACGGCGCATACGGTCGTTGTCCGCTAGCACCGCCATTTGGCGCTTGAGTTCCTGGCGCTGCGACTCGATACGCTCAAGCATGGGGACCATCTCGGCATAGGCGTGCTCATAGCTACGGCGTGGGTGATCCAAATCCACCTCTTGCAACGGCGCGATGATGGCACGGGACTCACGGCGCGCCATAAAAAACGAGAGTACTGCACCCGCTGCTGCGATAAGCAGCATCGGCGCCAGCATCGACAGCAAAATCGCCGCAACGCCAGGCTGGGCCTGCGCCAAGCGAACGACCTGGCCATTATCAAGGGTGACGGCGCGATACAGCATAATCTCGTCGAGTGTAGAGCTTGCGCGCTCCGCGGAACCCGAACCACTCTCAAAGGCCTCGATAACCTCGGGGCGATCGCCATGGTTGGGCAGTGTGGAAGGCGACGCCTCGTTGTCGTAGGCAACAGATCCGTCCTTATTGATCAGCGTGATACGAAGATCCTCGCGATCGAGGCTTCGCAAGAACGGAATGGGCTCCTGTTGCTCGTCGAGGGCGGCAGCAATGAGCTCAGTTTCCTGCGCCAGATTGGCACTCGTGGCATCCGCCAAAGTGTTTTGCACAAAGAACGCACCCAGCACCGTAAACGCCACGATAACTGCCATGGCGCAGACAAAGATCGTCACAAAAACGCGGTGCGACAGCGTATGTTTTCCCTGGGGGGCGAAGACCACGGGTTACTCCTCCGATGCGGTGGCCGCGGTGTCGTCGCCTTCGGCACCATCACCGGCAGAAGGCTCGGCCAGGCGATAACCCACGCCGCGCACGGTCTCGATGGCGCTGGCATGCTCGCCCAGTTTTTGTCGAAGCGTCTGCACGTGCACGTCAACGGTGCGCGAACCGCCGTCGAAGTCCCAGCCCCACACGCTCTGCAGCAACGACTCGCGGGTAAAGACCACGCCGGGCTTGCGCATGAGGTACTCGAGCAGGTCGAACTCGCGCAGGGTGAGCTTAAGCGGCTCGCCGGCAACGGTCACCTCGCGATGGCTGGACGAGAGCACGATGTCGCCCACACTGAGCACATCGCTCGCCTGCTTGACCATGCCGCCGCGACGCAGCAGTGCGCGGCAGCGGCTCGCAAGCTCCATGAGCGAAAACGGCTTAGTCAGGTAATCGTCGGCACCGCCATCGAGCGCCATCACCTTGTCGAGCTCGGTATCCTTGGCGGTAAGCATCATGATGGGCACCGTCGCCGTCAGGCGATCGGCACGCAGACGACGCATAATCGCCAAGCCATCGGTATCGGGCAGCATGATATCGAGCAGCACAGCATCGGGCACCCGTCGCGCCACGGCAGCTTTAAACTCGCCATCGCACGAATAGCCCTCGGCCTCGATTCCCTGCTTGCGCAGCGCGTAGACTGTCAAATCCCTGATGTTGTCATCGTCCTCGACGTAATAGATCATGTTGAACCCCTTTGCGGCCGATATGACCGCATCTTAACCCTAAAGGCACCTGTAAAAGACAGCGTCAGCCAAAACGCCCCGTCAAATAATCCGCGGTGCGCGGATCGGACGGATTCTTGAAGAGTTGCGCGGTGGGCGCGTGCTCCACCAGCTCACCCAGCAAAAAGAACGCAACCGAATCGGAAATACGCGCGGCCTGCTGCATGTTGTGCGTCACGACCACCAGCGTGCAGGTCTCCTTGAGCTCGCAGGCCAGCTGCTCCACCACCAACGTCGACACAGGGTCGAGTGCCGAGGTCGGCTCGTCCATCAGCAGAATGTCGGGCTGCACGGCAAGTGCGCGGGCGATGCACAGGCGCTGCTGCTGTCCACCCGAAAGACCCAGGCCCGACTCTTTGAGCTTGTCCTTGACCTCGTCCCACAGGGCAGCGCGACGCAGGGAGTCCTCGACCAGCTCATCGAGCACGGCGCGGTCGCGCACACCCATACCGCGAGGACCGTAGGCGACGTTGTCGTAGATGCTCATGGGAAATGGGTTGGGGCGTTGGAACACCATGCCCACGCGCTGGCGCAAACGGCAGATGTCGCAATCGCCCAGGATATCTTGACCATCGAGCGCAATCTTGCCCTCGATGCGGCAATCCTTGATGCCGTCGTTCATGCGGTTAAAGCAGCGCAGCAACGTGGACTTTCCGCAGCCCGAAGGCCCGATGAACGAGGTGATCTGCTTGTCGCGGATCTTGATATTCACGTCCTTGAGCGCATGGTGGTCGCCATAGAACAGGTCGAGGCCCTCGACGTCGATGCGCGTCGGCGAGGCGGCAAGATCCTCTGCCGTGGGGCGAGTCGCATCCCCAACCTCGCGCTCATGCGCGGCCTCGGCCTGCGCTTCCATGAGTTCTTCAAGCTCCGTGGGCTCCACAGCCGCAGCAGCCGTCATACCGCACACCTCCATATCGATATCAATTCAGCAGTATCGATAGTAGGAATCGCGGCTCATACGCACGTGAGCACATTGTCAAGTGTTTGTAAGGGCACGCTAGCTATGCGGCGGGCAGCTCGATGGTGAATATCGTGTGTTCGGGCGTCGATTCACATGCAACGGTACCGCCGTGTGCCGCGATGATCTCCTTGGCAATAGCAAGGCCCAAACCGGCACCACCGCGATTGGTCGCACGCGCCGCATCCAGGCGATAGAACTTCTCAAAGATCACCTTGAGCTTAGCCGCAGGGATAGGATCGCCCTGATTGATAAAGCGCACGCGCACGCCGCCATCGTCTTGGCGCCTGGCCTCAATCGTGATAGTCGAGCCCTCATAGCTATAGGCGACGGCGTTTTTCATGATGTTGTTAAACACGCGGGCCATCTTATCGCCATCCACGAGCACCGTCAGGTCCTCGCGAATATCAACCTGGGCTTCCTTATGTTGCTCGTTGAGGATGGGATAGAACTCGTCAGCCACCTGAGCCAGCAGCAACCCCAGATCAACATAGCCGCGCGTGAGCACGATATCGTGGAAGTCAAAGCGCGTGATATCGAAGAACTCTTCGATGAGTGCATCGAGCCGGTGCGCCTTGTCGAGCGCCACGCCCGTAAAGTGCGCACGTTGCTCAACCGGCAGCTCAGGAGCCTCTTGCAGCAGCGAAAGATAGCCCACCACACTGGCAAGCGGGGTGCGTAGGTCATGTGCCAAGTACGTGACCAGATCGTCCTTGCGATGAGACTCGTCACGCAAGGCCTGTTGCACCTTGCGCTCGCGATCGCGCACACGGTTGAGTGCGCCCTCGACCTCCAGGAAGTCGCCGTCGATGTTGTCCCAGGTGTCGGGGTGATCGATCAGGCGATCTTGAATACGAGCGGCCAGCACACAATCGGCATGCTGCTCGCCCTGCTCATAGCCCTGGTAGTACAGGGCGCGGCCGCAAAAGAACAGCACGCACACGGCAAGCGCCAGCACAAAGCCAAGCATGTTGAATACAAAGCCGGCATCGAACAGCACCGGCCCTTCGATGCCGCCGAGTGCCATGGCGCCAATCGCCAACGTCATGGCCCACGCGGCACCGCCAATCACCACGCAACGGCGTACGATTTCAAATCGATCGATCAGCAAAAAGCCGACAAGCAGCACCGCCAAGATTCCAGCGATGTTATCGATGCCAATCAGCAGCAGGCTCAGCAAAAAGAGCAGCACCGTTGCAAGCGCGCGGTTGTCGACGACCGACCTCACGTATTCAAAGAGTCGATCGGGCACCTCGAATGCCTGCCTATCGTCTTTTGTCATGTCCACTTCCCCACCATCAAAGGCGTTATTCGATTATGTAGCCGACGCCCCAGACGTTTTTGATAAAGCGCGGCTTTTGAGCGTCGTCACCGATCTTTTCGCGCAGGTGGCGAATGTGCACCATCACCGTATTGTTGGAGCCGGGCATAAAATCCTCGTTCCACACCGCGCGGAACAGATCCTCCACGGCCACCACACTGCCGCGATGCTCGACCAGATACAGCAAGATGGAATACTCGATGGGCGTGAGGCGCACCGGCGCACCGTCCACCATTACGGAACGAGCATCGCGGTTGATCTCCAGGCCGTCGAGCTGGATGATCGGCGACTCGGCCACCTGCGCGCGGCTACCGTAGCTGGTGTAGCGGCGAAGCTGAGCATGCACGCGCGCGATGAGCTCAAGCGGACGGAACGGCTTAACCACGTAATCGTCCGCGCCAAGCGAAAGGCCCTCGATCTTGTCTTGCTGGGCATCGCGCGCCGTCAGCATGATCACGGGATAGGTATGGCTGGAACGGATCGTACGCAGCAACTCAAGCCCATCGATATCGGGCAGCATGACATCCAGCAGCGCAAGATCGAACTCCTGCTCCAAGATTGCCTTGGCAGCATCGGCCCCGCTATAGGCGACCTGTACGTCAAAGCCTTCTTTTGTAAGGTAGATACCAACCAAGTCGGCGATGGCCTTTTCGTCATCAACTACCAAAATGCGCTCGTTCATGCGTGCTCCTCTCGCGCTCCATTATGCCCGAGGGGGCGCATGCCACACACAACAAGCGTGGGTGATTAAGTCGGCCTTAAGCACCCTTGTGCCCGTTCGGGCGCGGATGTGGGCCACGCACGCACGCGATGATCGCCGACGCCGGCAAACGATATACTCTAGTTCCAGAAGAGACCATCCCGTCGAAAGCGAAATCTGTGAAGTCCCTCACCTCTTTTGCAAAGCGCTC
>CABRZJ010000027.1:0-19096 GCA_902475425.1 uncultured Collinsella sp. | reverse complement strand
ATCAATGCCGCCTTGTTTCAAGGCACCTTGCTCGCTCTGGCGGGCTTTCGCTGTCCGCGCCAAAACATCGACGTTGTTATGGGTAGTCATTGGGGACGTTCTAAAATGACTAGTCGAAAGGGACACCCTTGCGCCAAATCTGCCGGCCCCCGCACTGGGCTCGTCCTTTACTTTACCTAGATAAAGTGAACGTGCAGATTCGTAACCCACTCGCAACCGTTCTATGGCACGATATTGAACGAATGTATGCTATGCGCCCGAGCCTTTCGGGCAGAGTGGGAGACAGTATGGTTAAGCTGTACGAGGACGGCATCTACCTGCGCGGCGGCAGCGAGGTCGTGCCTGCGGCCGAGGCTGCCGAGCGCGGCATTACGCAGACGCCCGAGGACGCCAAGCGTGGCACCATCGCGTATTCGATCTTTCAGGCACACAACACGTCCGGAGACCCCGAGGCGCTCAAGATTCGTTTCGATGCCATGGCGAGCCACGACATCACCTTTGTCGGCATCATCCAGACGGCGCGCGCCTCGGGTATGGAGCAGTTCCCGCTGCCCTACGTGCTCACCAACTGCCATAACTCGCTGTGCGCCGTGGGCGGCACCATCAACGAGGACGACCACGTCTTTGGCCTCTCAGCTGCCAAGAAGTACGGCGGCATCTTCGTCCCGCCGCACATCGCCGTCATCCACTCCTTTATGCGTGAGAACTTCGCCGGTTGCGGCAAGATGATCTTGGGCTCCGACTCGCACACCCGCTATGGCGCCCTGGGCACCATGGCCGTGGGCGAGGGCGGCGGCGAGCTGGCAAAGCAGCTGCTGCGCGACACCTACGATGTCGCCTATCCCGGCGTCGTCGCCATCTACCTCACGGGCGCCCCGCGTCCTGGCGTCGGCCCGCACGACGTGGCGCTCGCCATCATCAAGGCGGTCTTTGCCAAGGGCTACGTTAAGAACAAGGTCATGGAGTTTGTGGGCCCCGGCATCGCGAGCATGACGACCGACTACCGCAACGGCGTCGATGTCATGACCACCGAGACCACCTGCCTGTCGAGCATCTGGGCCACCGACGAGGACACGCGCGCGTTTTTGACCATGCACGGCCGCGGCGACGACTACCGCGAGCTCAAGCCCGCCGATGTCGCCTACTACGACGGCTGCGTCGAGGTCGACCTGTCGAGCATCAAGCCCATGATCGCGCTGCCGTTCCATCCTTCCAACGGCTTTGAGATCGACGAGCTCAACGAGAACCTCGAGGACATCCTGCACGAGGTGGAACTCGAGGCTGCCAAGATCGGCGAGGGCAAGACGCACTTTAGCCTGCTCGATAAGATTGTCGACGGCAAGCTGCACGTGCAGCAGGGCGTTATCGCCGGTTGCTCGGGCGGCAACTACGATTCCGTGGTCCAGGCTGCCCGCGTACTCAAGGGCGCCAACACCGGCTGCGGCGAGTTTTCGCTGTCGGTCTATCCCACAAGCCAGCCCGTGGCGCTCGAACTTACGCGCCGTGGCTACATCTACGACCTTATGGAGGCCGGTGCGATCGTGCGCACGGCGTTCTGCGGCCCGTGCTTTGGCGCCGGCGACACGCCCGCCAACAACGGGTTGTCCATCCGCCACACCACGCGCAACTTCCCCAATCGCGAGGGTTCCAAGCCGGGCAACGGTCAGCTGAGCGCCGTGGCCCTGATGGACGCCCGCTCCATTGCGGCGACGGCTGCCAACGGCGGCGTCCTGACGCCGGCGACCGACCTGCCCGAGGAGACTTGGGACGAGACCTGCGAGTACACCTTCGACGACGCGCCGTACAAAAAGCGCGTGTACTGGGGCTTTGGCAAGGCGGAGCCTGCCGACGAGCTGGTCGAAGGCCCCAACATCAAGCCGTGGCCCGCGATGGAGCCCCTCGGCGACGACATCCTGCTCAAGGTGTGCTCCAAGATCATGGACCCGGTCACCACGACCGACGAGCTCATTCCTTCGGGCGAGACGAGCTCCTTCCGCTCCAACCCGCTGGGCCTGGCCGAGTTTACGCTGAGCCGCCGCGACCCGGCCTACGTGGGCCGTTCCAAGGAGGTCGACGTCGTGGAGAAGCGCCGCGTTGCCGGTGAAGCCGCGGGCGACCTGGCGGCGCTCGATGCCGAGCTTGCAAGCGTGTTTGAGGCACTGGCCGGCGCCGGTGTCGCGGCCGATGCCAAGGCGACCGAGTACGGCTCCATGCTCTACGCCAAGAAGCCCGGTGACGGTTCTGCCCGCGAGCAGGCCGCGAGCTGCCAGCGCGTAATTGGCGGCCTGGCCAACATCGTCCACGAGTACGCCACCAAGCGTTATCGCTCCAACGTGATGAACTGGGGCATGGTGCCCTTCCAGATGGAGGCGGAGCCCAACTTTGAGGTGGGCGACTACGTCTTTGTGCCGGGTATCCGTGCCGCGCTCGACGGCGATCTGAGGGGCATCGCCGCCTACGTGGTGCGCGCCGGCGGCACGGTCGAGCAGATTGAGCTCTATATTGCCGATATGACGGCAGAGGAGCGCGCCATCGTCAAGGCCGGCTGCCTGATCAACTACAACAAGTTCAAGGCCGCTGCCGAGTAACGCGCTTAATTGTCCGCCCGGGGCTCACCCTTTCCCGCTCGCTCACGCGCTTCGCGAGGGTCGCGTTCGGGAAAGGATAAGCCCCGGGCTACATTTCTGCGTTCTCGTTGGGTCTTGAGGGACGCTAATAAATAGACTTGCTTGATGCCGCCTCTGTTGTCGGGGCGGCTTCTTTTTGTCGAAAACCACCACAAAGGGGCCTGTCCCTTTCGTGGTGGTGGGGGGCGAGCTCGATGCTGCCGTGCTCGCTGAACGACATTCTAATGAGCGTCTCTACAGGATTTCATCTGGGCTGGCGGGCTTGGTTGTTTTGGGGATGCCGAGTTTGGATGACGCGAAATCGTCAACATTGTCCTTAATTCCGTCTTTGGTGTAGACAGTGACCGTATAGGTGCTGTGCCCGAATTCGCTCTTGTCGCGTGTCGCCCAGGCCTGCCAGTAGGCAGCCCCGCTTCGCCCTTGGATTTTTCCGATACGGCGGAGTTCCGTTCGCTTTATTTTCCGGTCGCTATAGATGGTTCGACCGGCCTCCTCGGTGAGTCCGCACTGCCCAAGCAGCTTGTCGAGGACTTGGTTCATATGGCGCTCGTCGGTGTTTGGAGCATAGTCGTAAGCGAGGGTGATGGAGTCAAGAGGCTGGTCGTCGATCAGATAATTCATCGCCTGAGGGTCAAGGCAGAAATAAGGAGAGCATCCGTCGACCTGGCCGAGCAACGGTAGCTTGGACTGCCAAAGTCCGGTGGGAATACTATCTTCGTAGAAAACACCGCGGCAGATAAAGGAGAGCGAGGTGGCACGCGAGCCAGCGTCGACCATTCCGCATAAATCGAAGGGCGAGGCGATACCAAGGGAAAAGGGCGTGACGACGATAAAGAAGAACATCGCGATGGGTATGGCGAGAATGGCGATGACGTTGCGACCGGTGGAATGAGACGGCTTCATATGCGCTCCTCGAGACAAAGATCTGTTGAGGATAGGCAGAAATGGATATGTTCAGAGAACAATTCAAGTTTAATCTCATGGCGCGAGATGGTCGACCGTTAGCGTCGAAAACCGCCACAAAGGTGCCTGTCCCCTTTGTGGTGGTGAGGACGCGCGGCTTCTTTTGGTAATAGTGTTAGCTGGCGGTATCATTGGTGCAGGTGGCGAAGGTTTGCATTGTGGGGTGTTTTGCCGTGAGCCGTTTTGCCCGTATTGGATTGATTGTCTTGGCGCTTGCGATCGCTGTGGTTGGCGCGGGCGCTGTCGGTATGGCATTTCTACCTGCTGCGGTGACGGAGCCGGTGGTCAAGCCTGTGACTCAATCTGTCGAACTTCTGACCGGCGACGACAAGCCTGAGACCATTACCGTTGATTTTGATGAGCAACCGGCTGCGCTGGGCATTAGTAATTATCCACTTATTCAGCTTGGGGCTATGCGCTATACCACGGATTCTAGTCTGATCGACAGGGCGTCCGAGCTGCTCAAGGGCAAAACCTTTAAGCGCTGGTATGGATATGCATCCTATCGGGCAAAAGCGAACGACATGGTTGGCGGATGCCGCTCGTCCATCGAGTTGGACACCGCGAATGGCACTAAGTTATGTGATGTTTCGTACGATCCTGGCTACGAGGGCAATGAGGGGCCGGGTATCTACATCTTGGACGGCGATGTCGCCTATGTCATGGAGGGCAACCAGACCGAGCTCAACGATTTTATGGGTCAGTGCATTCAGGATGCCTATGAACAGACCTGCTTGCCCGACCCGCAGGCTGCACGCGATAGTGGGTCTGCCCGTACATGGTTGTTCGAGGATGAGATGTCCTGGAACGCCGAATCGGGAAGTACGGGTTCGGCGAAGGAGTAGAGACCGCGACCACCACAAAGGTGCCTGTCCTCTTTGTGGTGGTTTGTCATGTCGTGGGAACACTCAGAAAATCTTATATATAGAGACTTAGATTTGTGTATAAGATCGTGCAAAGCTGGCAACAATACTTCTCGAACAACGTGAAGCCGCCCCGTAGGGCGGCCGCCCCAAGAGAGGTGATTCCATGAGAATCGATAAACTAGCTATGACGTCGCGCGAGGCGCTGCAGACCGCCATGAGCACGGCTGCCGATGCACAGGCCGGCGCGGTGGAGCCGATTCACCTGCTGTCTGCCCTGCTCGGTGCCGGCGAGCGCAATATCTCCGTGATCATCGAGCGTATCGGTGCCGACCCGGCCCAGCTCGCACGCTCCACACAAGATGCCATCGACCGCGCGCCCAAGGTTTCGGGCGAGGGTCAGCAGATGGGCCTGTCCAACGAGCTCGTCCGCGTCATCGAAAAGGCCGAGAAGAAGGCCACCAAGATGGGCGACAGCTTTGTGGTGACCGAGCATCTGCTGATGGCGCTTGCCGAGGACAAGGGCGAGGCCGGCCGCGTTCTGCGCGACGCCGGCGTCACCAAGGAGCGCATCGAGCAAGTCTACGAGGAGCTGCGCGGCGATGACCGCGTGACGTCTGCCGAGGACAAGACGCAGTTTGAGGCACTGGAGCAGTACGGTCGCAACATCTGCGACCTTGCCCGCGCCGGCAAGCTCGACCCGGTCATCGGCCGTACCGGTGAGATTCGCCGTACCATCCAGGTCCTGTCCCGCCGCACCAAGAACAACCCCGTGCTCATTGGTGAGCCGGGCGTCGGTAAAACGGCCATCGTCGAGGGCATCGCCCAGCGTATCGTGGCCGGCGACGTGCCGAGCACGCTGCGCGACCGTGACCTCATCGAGCTCGACATGAGCGCGCTGGTCGCCGGCGCCAAGTACCGCGGCGAGTTCGAGGACCGCTTGAAGGCCGTGCTCAAGGAGGTACAGAAGTCCGAGGGCAAGGTCATCCTGTTCATCGATGAGCTCCACACCATCGTGGGCGCGGGTGCCACCGAGGGCTCCATGGACGCCGGCAACATCCTGAAGCCGGCGCTTGCCCGTGGTGATCTGCACGCGATCGGCGCGACTACGCTCGACGAATACCGCAAGTACATCGAGAAGGATGCGGCGCTCGCCCGTCGTTTCCAGACCGTTATGGTGAGCGAGCCTACCGTCGAGGACACCATCTCGATCCTGCGTGGCCTCAAGGAGAAGTACGAGATCTTCCACGGCGTGCATATCACCGATAGCGCGCTCGTGGCCGCCGCCGACCTCTCCGATCGCTATATCGCCGATCGCTTCCTGCCCGACAAGGCCATCGACCTGGTCGATGAGGCCGCAAGCCGCCTTCGCATGGAGCTCGACAGCATGCCGGTCGAGATCGACGCCACCACGCGTCAGCTCACCCAGCTGCAGATCGAGGAACAGGCGCTCATGAAGGAGACCGACGACGCCTCCAAGGAGCGTCTGGAGGCCCTGCGCCAAGAGATTGCCGAGGTCCAGGAAAAGCTCAACGTGCAAAAGGCCGGCTGGCTCAACCAGAAGAACGCCATCGACCACGTGCAGGAGCTTAAGGGCCAGCTTGACGAGGCCAAGAGCGAAGAGGAGCGCGCGACGCGCAACGGCGACCTGGGCCGTGCGTCCGAGTTGCGCTACTCCGTGATCCCGGGCCTGCAGCAGCAGATTCAGGATTCAGAGGCCGCGCTCGAGGCACAAAAGCAGCAGGACGGCGAGGGTCTCAACGAACAGGTGACTTCCGATGAGATCGCCGAGGTCGTGAGCGCCTGGACCGGCGTACCCGTCTCCAAGATGATGCAGGGCGAGCTCGACAAGCTCAAGGGCCTGGAGGGCGAGCTACATAAGCGCGTCATCGGCCAGGACGAGGCCGTCTCCGCTGTCGCCGCAGCTGTGCGCCGCAGCCGTGCGGGCCTCTCCGATCCGGACAAGCCCATCGGCAGCTTCTTCTTCCTGGGCCCCACCGGCGTGGGCAAGACCGAGCTCGCCAAGGCGCTGGCCGAGTGCCTGTTCGATGACGAGCGCGCGCTCGTGCGTATCGACATGTCCGAGTATATGGAGAAGTTCAGCGTCCAGCGTCTGATCGGTGCGCCCCCGGGATACGTGGGTTACGACGAGGGCGGTCAGCTCACCGAGGCCGTGCGCCGTCGTCCGTACTCCGTGATCTTGCTCGACGAGATGGAGAAGGCCCATCCGGATGTCTTCAACGTGCTGCTGCAGGTGCTCGACGACGGCCGTCTGACCGATGGCCAGGGTCGCCAGGTGTCCTTCAAGAACACGATTATCATCATGACGTCCAACGTGGGCTCCAAGGCCATCGCCGATCTGTCCGGTAAGGACGAGGAGGAGATGCGCCATCAGGTCGACGCCGCCATGGCTCAGACCTTCCGCCCCGAGTTCCTCAACCGTATCGACGATATCGTGGTGTTCCATCCGCTCGGCATGGCGCAGATCGAGAAGATCGTCGACATCCAGCTTGCCGACGTCCGCGCACGCCTGGCCAAGGAGCGCATGACGCTTGCCATCACCCCGGCGGCCAAGCAGATGCTCGCCGTGGGCGGCCTGGACCCGGTCTTTGGCGCCCGTCCGCTCAAGCGCCTGGTCCAGCGCGAGGTCGTGGACGCCATCGCCGCTGCCATCATCGACGGCACGGTGCGCGAGGGCGATCAGGTGACGGTCGATGTCGACAAGGACGGCGGTTTTACCGTCGTTTGCGACAACACGCCGGCGGCCACCTACGAGGTCCCCGACGCCGAGTAGATTTTTGGGCCATGCCTTAAAATCTGCCAGTCGTCCCTAAACGCCAAGGGCGGCGGATCCAATTGGGTCCGCCGCCCTTTTTCGTGCGACAATCGATGGTGTTGAACATGAGTACATGGCAAGGAGCTATGTAGATGAAAGACGAGAACAAGACGAACGCGCCGGCGGCCGATGCCGCACCCGCCGCACCCAAGCCTGCACCTAAGCCGGCACCTAAGCCGCGCGACCCCTACATCCGTGCCGAGAACGAGGACGACGACGGCTACGATCCCTACAGCGATCGCCGCCCCGAGCGCGAGCCGATGTTCGAAGCCGATCCCTGGCGCTGAGTGCCACCAAAAAGGCCACCAATAAGTTGCGGTGAAATAGGGACTGTTTTGCGGTTTGACCAGCAAAAACAATCCCTATTTCACCGCAACTGCGTTGGGGATGTGGGCGTTGGGCGGCTGTCTTCGGGCCGGCTAGTCCTGGGCTTTGATACTCGGCAGGAGAATCTGGGCGAGGTAGTCGGTCTCGAGTTTGGTCGCGGCGCCGGCTTTGCCGTCTTTGCCGACCAGTACGTTCTTGATCTGGCTATAGGTGTAGCGGTTGCCGGTCGTAAGCTCGACAAGCTCAATGGCCGTGTCCATGGGGTAGGTTGACACGGGATTCTGCGTCCGTCCGTTGATGGTCTGGGGCACCACGTACGGATAGACGGGGCCGCTGGCGTAGACGGTATAACCGTTGCCTAGATTGGCCGCACCCAAAACCGTATCGCCCTCATCGGGCGTAAAGCTTTCGCCCTCGCGCACCGTGACGAGCGTCACAATCGGCGTATCGCTGTCGCCGGCAAGATAGATGCACAGCGTGCTGCCGTTTTGCCAAGTCGCGACTTTGCCGTACCACTCAACGGGAATATCGAGCTGATACAGGTCCGTTGCTTTATGTCGAGCATCGGCGTCGCGGGCCGCCTGCGCCTTGCGGGAGCTCACGGCGTTGGTTGCGGCGTCGCGTCGCGCGGTTGCCGCCTGCTGGAGTACCTTTGCGACCGCGGCGGAATTCACCCCGCCTTCCTCGGCATACTTGGCGGCGGTATCGATCTGGTCGTCAGTTACCGTGTCGGCCGAAGGCACCTTGAGCTTAAAGGTGGCCTGGGCACTCAAATCCTGCCCATCGCTCTTAATGGTGACCTGCGCCTTGGTAGTCGGGACAGTGTAGATGGTGCCGTCTTCCGCGATGGGGGATCCAGCAATGGAGAGCGTGTAATCGCCGGGCAGCAGCTTAATGCCGCGACCATGCTCATCAACGTAGAGCGTTTCGCTCACGGAAGAACCGTCGGAATCCTGCCCGCTCACCTGTACGGGAATCTTGGAGCCAGTTGAGCAGTCGAGGCCCGCGGCATGCACGCCAATCTGCACCGACATCATCGTGTGCGCATTGGCGGCGACAGCGGCAGCCTGCTCTTGCTGATATCCGTTCCAGGCATCATAGCCTGCGCCGCCGGCGACGAGCGCGACGGCCACAACGCCGGCAACCATCAGGTTGCGGCGCTTGGGCGGTATCTTACGATGACGGGCCTCGGCCTCATGTGCCGAGGGAACGGACGGTAGGGGAATATCGCCCATGGCGATGGTCTCGTCCACGGCGGGCGCGGAGCCTAAGCCAGGGAGCTCGCGTGTCAGCGAATCTTCGGCCGGCAAGCTGTCGAGCAAGATGGTTTCCTCGCTCGTGTCGGATTCGGGCCGGTCGTCGGCCTCGCATTCGGATTCCTCGTGCCCCGTCTCGTCTTCGGTGGGCGCGGCGCCATCGCCTTTTGCATCCTGATCATCGGGCTGCGCCTCGATTTCCGGCTCGTCCTGCACATCAACGCTCGAATCGTCAAACGCAATCTCGGCCAGCGCGATCTGGTCTAGGCTCTCCAGGGCCTCGGCGCACGCTTCTGCATCTTGGGCCGCATCCTCTTGGCTCATCGTTTCATCTTTCATATATCCCCCAAGCTCAATATCGGGACAACACTGTACCCAAAAATGGAGCCATATAAAGCGCATGCGAAATATAAGATCCGATTTAACCCGAGCGCATCGTTCAGTCGCATCCTCGCGGCAGCAAAAAGCCCCCGGAACGCGAACGAATCACATTCCGGGGGCTCTGCAATGCGTTGAGTTGCGCGGAGCCGGTTACGCGGCTTCGTACTCAAGCGATGTTTGCGTCAGGCGCGTTACTCGGCGTGCGCGTAATCAACCTTGGCGCGGCGAGCGGTGGCCTTCTCCCAGTCGCTGGTGCCCTCAAAGACATCCTGCTTGTAGGGATTGCGGCCGAGCTTCTTGGCGCGGTAGGCGATGTAGATGATCGCGGCGACGTTGGCGATCAGCGCAGCGACCGAGACCGCGGTGGCGGCGCCGGGGTCGAGCGTGGAGTGGGTCACAAAGATGGACTCCTCCTGGAAGAACGGGAACACTTGGGCAAACATGCACCAAATGGCCAGGGTAAAGGCACGGTTCTGGATCCAGCCGCCCTTGTTCCAGATAAAGGCCGCCACGGTGGGGGCCAGCAGCAGCGCAAAGCCGCAGAACCAGGAGTGGGTGGGCAGGCAGTTGTAGGTGTAGCAGAAGTTCCAGATATCGTAGGCGATGATGTAGACCCAGGTCATGTCGGGCCACAGCATGTCGGTCTTGTCCTCGCTGGCGTAGACGCTCCACCAACCGGTCATGCAGAAGATGTTGATGAGACCGGCGATGCCGTTGAACACGTTGTTCCAGCCGGCCAGCTGCGTAGCACCTTCGGAGGTGACCCAAGTGGACTGGCCCAGGACAAAGAAGTGATAGGCGCTCTCGAAGTCGGACACGACGGCGATCATGATGTTGATGGCAACGATCACAAACGGCCATGCGCGGAACCAGTGCGCCTTGCCGATCTTGCCCCACTGGTACTTGATGGCGATGAAGCCCCAGCATCCGGCGAGCGCGGCATACACCTTGGCGTAGTGGAACCAGCTGTTCTGGTACACATGGGTGGGGTTGGTGAGCGCCCACTCGGCACCCTGCGACACGCCGACGGCGATGGCGATGCAGTAGATGGTCATGGCAAGCGGAGCCACGCCAAAGATGATGGCGGCGCCCAGCTTGGTGCGGCGGCCGACCTCGTTGAGCACGATCAGGCCAATAAAAACCATGGCCCAGCCGACCCAGTGGATAAGGGTATCGCTACCCCAAATATCGAACAGCATGCTGCTCTCCTTTCATGCGCCCGCGGCCCCTCTTCCAATCGCGGGCAGTTTGGCCAAACGTCGTCAGTTCTGGGGCTTGCGCTCCGGATACTTGGCGGTATAGCCCTCGATGTGGAGTGTCGAGGCGATGATCTCCTTGACTGTCTCGTCGGGCACATCGGGGTGCGTGCGGATATACATCAACAGCCCCATGATGAGGGTGTAGAACGTCTCGTAGACATGGTCGATGCGCAGGTCGTGATGGGCGACAAAGTCCACCACCGTGGTGTCGCAGATGTACTGAGCCACGCGCTGAACCACGTTGTGCAAAAAGCCGCCGTAGAGCGCGCCGCTGTTGGAGGTCAGGGTGTGCGGCAGCTCGTGGCCGCTGGCGACCAGGCGTTTAAAGAGCGGTGCGACGGTGTCGAGCGCACCTTCGATATCGCCGACGGTGCGGCTGGCGTTCCATTGCTCGAGCTCGGAGATAAAGCCGTCGATTGCCTCGTCCATGACGGCGGTGACGGCGGCGTCCATATCGGCAAAGTAGTGGTAGAACAGCGAGCGCGTGCAGCCGGCCCGTTTGGTTACGGCCGATACCGAAAGGTGGGATACGCCCAGCTCGGAGCTCACGGTGCGCACGGCATCGAGGATCTCGCGACGGCGTTCGTCGCCCGTCAGGCGCTTTGCCGCGCCGTCGGCGGTCGTCGCCGCATCGACGGCGGGAGTGGCATCGACCACGGAGGCGTTTGCCGTGTTATCGCTCATGCGCTTGCCGCCTTTCATCCTCTTTTGCCTGACCGTTCGCCTAACAGTCTTGAATATTGTTGACGGTTCGTCAATACTATTTTTGACACAATGTCAACAATGGCGGGCGAACGGCATGGGGGCATGCCCGACCTGCAATAAAGAGGGGCGCCGCGGCCTCGCCGGGCTGTGGCAAGAGAAGGGACAACCATGATTCTCAACGGACCGGGAATTAGCTACACCGAGCCCGATATCGGTTCGGAGTTCGTGCCGCCGCTGCCGGAGCATCCGCGCGAGGCCATCGTCAAACTGTGCGAGCACTGCACCAACCGCCTGCTGCATCGCGATGAGCTGCTGGGCTACGAGTACTGGTCGTTTGCCGAGGCCGCAACCGACGAGCAGGCCGAAGTGCTCTGCAAGATGAAGATGCGCCGTCCCTATACGCTGCCCGAGATGGTCAAGCTCACCGGCATGCCCGAAGCCGATATCGAGAAGATGCTCGACGACATGAGCTACGCGGGTCTGCTCGAGTACAACTGGGAAAACCCCGAGCGCGCCAAGCAGTGGGTGCTGCCCATGCTGGTGCCGGGTTCTGCCGAGTTCCTCAACATGCGCGTGAGCCAGCTCGAGGAGCACCCGGTCTACGCCAAGTTTTTTGAGCAGGCATCCAAGGGCCCGCTGTCCCGCGCCACGCCGATGGTGCCGCCCGGAGGCGCCGGTATCGGCATGCACGTCATTCCGGTCGAGAAGGCCATCGACGCCGTGAGCACCTCGGTGCCGATCGAGCATATCGAGCACTGGCTCGACAAATACGAGGGTAAGTATGCCGCTAGCACCTGCAGCTGCCGCGCGAGCCGTCGCGTGATGGGTGAGGGCTGCGCCGACGACCCGGCCGATTGGTGCATCGCCGTGGGCGATATGGCCGACTACGTGGTCGAGACCGATCGTGGCCATTACGTGACTCGCGACGAGGTTTACGACATCCTGCACCAGGCCGAGGACAACGGCTTTGTGCACCAGATCACCAACATCGACGGCGAGAACAAGATCTTCGCCATCTGCAACTGCAACGTCAACGTGTGCTACGCCCTGCGCACCTCGCAGCTGTTCAACACGCCCAACCTGTCGCGCTCGGCCTATGTCGCCAAGGTCGAGAAGGACAAGTGCGTGGCCTGCGGTCGCTGCGTTGAGGTGTGTCCGGCCGGCGCCGCCAAGCTGGGCCAGAAGCTCTGCAGCAAAAAGGCGGGTGGACAGGTGCCCGAGTATCCGCGCCAGGAGCTGCCCGACGCCACCAAGTGGGACCACACCAAGTGGTCGCCCAACTACCGCAACGACAACCGCATCGAGACGCATGAGTCCGGCACCGCTCCCTGCAAGACGGCCTGCCCCGCGCACGTTGCCGTTCAGGGCTATTTGAAGCTCGCGGCGCAGGGTCGCTATGACGAGGCGCTGGCGCTCATTAAGCGCGAGAACCCGCTGCCCGCTATCTGCGGCCGTGTGTGCAACCGCCGCTGTGAGGATGCCTGCACCCGCGGTCGTGTGGACGCCGCCGTGGCTATCGACGAGGTCAAGAAGTTCATCGCCCAGCGCGATCTGGACGCAGCGACCCGCTATGTCCCGCCCGTGGTGACCCCGACGCGTGCCGGCGGCTTCGACCAGAAGATCGCCATCATCGGTGCCGGTCCGGCCGGCCTGTCCTGCGCTTTCTACCTGGCCGAGAAGGGCTACAAGCCCGTCGTGTTCGAGAAGAACGAGCGCCCGGGCGGTATGCTCACTTACGGTATTCCCAGCTTTAAGCTGCAGAAGGACGTTATCGAGGCCGAGGTCGAGGTTATTCGCCTGATGGGTGCCGAGTTCCGCTATGGCGTGGAGGTCGGTCGCGACGTGACGCTCGACGAGCTGCGCGCGCAGGGCTTTAAGGCCTTTTACGTTGCCATTGGCTGCCAGGGCGGCCGCCTTGCCGGCATTCCGGGCGAGGACGCCGAGGACGTGACCGTGGCCGTCGACTTTTTGCGCGAGGTCAACAGCGGCAAAATCGATGCGCTGCCCGGCCGCACCATCGTGGTGGGCGGCGGTAACGTGGCTATCGATGTCGCACGCAACGCCTGCCGTCTGGGCTCCGAGCACGTTGAGATGTTCTGCCTGGAGAGCGAGGCCCAGATGCCCGCCAGCGAGGAAGAGCGTCGCGAGGCCATCGAGGACGGCGCGCATATCAGCTGCGGTTGGGGCCCCAAGGAGGTCCACCTGGACGAGGCCGGTCGCGTATGTGGCATCACCTTTAAGCGTTGCACGCGCGTCTTTGACGACGAGGGCCGTTTTGCGCCCGAGTACGACGAGAACGACCTACGTCGTGTCGATGCCGACCGCGTGGTTATGTCCATCGGCCAGTCCATTGTGTGGGGCGACCTGCTGGCTGGCTCCAAGGTGGAGCTTGGCCGCGGTCAGGGTGCCCTTGCCGATCCCCAGACCTACCAGACCGCCGAGCCCGACATCTTTGTGGGCGGCGACGTCTACACCGGTCCGAGCTTTGCCATCGATGCCATCGCCGCCGGCCACGAGGCCGCCGTGTCCATCCATCGCTTTGTGCAGCCGGGATCCACGCTCACCATCGGCCGCAACCAGCGCCGCTACACCGCGCTCGACCGCGACGATGTCGTGATCGAGAGCTACGACAACGCGAGCCGCGAGGTTGCCCATGTGGACCGCGAGCGCGAGAAGGCCGCGCCGTTTAGCGAGTACGTCGAGACCTTTACCGAAGAGCAGGTGCGCGCCGAGACCGCCCGTTGCCTGGGCTGCGGTGCCTCGATCGTCGACCCCAACAAGTGCATCGGCTGCGGCCTGTGCACCACCAAGTGCGCGTTCGACGCCATCCATCTGGATCGCGACCGCCCCGAGTGCTCAACGATGGTCAAATACGAGCAAAAGCTCCCCAGCCTGGGCAAGTATGCTTTGAAGCGTGCCATCAAGATTAAGTTCGGTCGTAAATAGGTAACCATGGCGGGTAAGGGGACGGCGCAGACTAGATTTCGCCGTCCCCTTGCTTTGAGTGTGCATCGAATCAACCTCTGCAGAAAGGGTTTCGACTTGCATGAATTAGGGATTGTGTATCACATTATTCGCGATGTTGAGAACGTGGCGCGCGCCAATGGCGTGCGTCGCGTTTCGAGCGTGACGTTGCTGCTGGGCGAGGTCTCGGGTGTCGTTCCCGACTTGCTGCTCGACGCGTGGCGCTGGGCAGCAGATAAAAAGCCCATCACCGAGGGCGCCGAGCTCATTGTGGAGCCCGTTGCCGCCGTGACGCACTGCGAGGTGTGTGGCCGCGACTACGCGACCGTCGAGCACGGCAAGATTTGCCCTCATTGCGGCAGCGGCGACACGTATTTGCTCCAAGGCCAAGAGGTCATGATCAAACAGATCGAGACCCCGGACGAAGAGCCGACGGAGACCAACCTCTCCGAGCCCATCGACGCTCCGGACGCCGTCGACGCGGCCCATCCCCTCCACATCGCCTAACCCAGTCATTGGGGACGTTCTTAAACGACTAGTCATTCAAGAGCGTCCCAACGTCTACACCCCGACTTGATTTTCTAGAGCATATTCTCAATCATTAGTCAAGCGATAAGTGTTTAAACAAAATAAAGTAGGGTCAGCCACATTAATGCTGTTTGAATCGGTATTAATGAACAGCGCATTTGCATCTGTCTTTAAAGCCGACGCAAAAATCACGTTTCAGCAAGAACGTAAGCGGTAAATTAGCAACGTAATCAGTTTGTAACAAAAATAGACGTTCAAACAAATAATGCAACCATTCGCAATTTCTCGCATAATTCCATAAACCAAACAGGTATACTTCCTTAATGTCGTGTAGGAAATACGTAGACAAAAAGGAGGTTATGTGATGGTAAGTATTGTTCTTGCTAGCCACGGGGACTTGGCAGCTGGAATCAAGCAGACGGGCTCGATGGTCTTTGGCGATCAGCCGTCTGTAGCCGTGGTCTCGCTCGAGCCGAGCATGGGCCCCGACGACTTCCGTGCCAAGGTCGAGGAAGCAGTCGCTTCCTTCGAGGACCAGGAGCAGGTGCTCTTCCTCGTTGATCTGTGGGGCGGCACGCCGTTCAACCAGATCAGCGGGCTCATTGAGGGCCACGATTCCTGGGCTATCGTCACCGGTGTCAACCTGCCTATGCTCATCGAGGCATATTCGCAGCGCTTTGACGCAAAGAACACTGCACATGCGATCGCAAAACATCTCGTGACTGAGGCCAAGGCTGGCGTGCGCGTCAAGCCCGAGTCTCTGGAGCCCGAGGAGAAGAAGCCGGCTGCGGCCGCTGCTGCTCCTGCAGGCGCCATCCCTCCGGGAACGGTCATCGGCGACGGGCACATCAAGATTGCCCACGTCCGTATCGACACCCGTCTGCTGCATGGCCAGGTGGCCACCACGTGGACCAAGCAGATCAACCCCAACCGCATCATCGTGGTTTCCGACGGCGTTGCTCACGACGAGCTCCGCAAGACCATGATCGAGCAGGCTGCCCCTCCGGGAGTCCATGCCAACGTCGTGCCCATCAAGAAGATGGCCGAGGTCGTCAAGGACACGCGCTTTGGTGACACCAAGGCCATGCTGCTCTTCGAGAACCCGCAGGATCTGCTCAAGGCCATCGAGGCCGGCGTCGACATCAAGGAAGTCAACATCGGTTCCATGGCTCACTCCAAGGGCAAGGTCGTCGTCACCAACGCCGTCGCTATGGGCGATGACGACGTCAAGACTCTCGAGGCCCTCAAGGCCAAGGGCGTCAAGTTCGAGGTCCGCAAGGTTCCTTCGGATTCCTCCGAGGATCTCGACGCCATGTTGAAGAAAGCTAAGGCCGAACTGGCCGCTCAAGCATAGTAAAGGAGGGTCCGATACATGTCTGCAATCACTATTCTGCTTGTTGCGATTGTCGCGTTGCTTGCCGGTATGGAAGGCATTCTGGATGAGTTCCAGTTCCATCAGCCGCTCGTGGCATGCACGCTTATCGGTCTCGTAACCGGTCACCTTCAGGAGGGCATCCTCCTGGGCGGTTCGCTCCAGATGATGGCCCTTGGCTGGGCTAACGTCGGCGCCGCCGTCGCGCCTGACGCCGCTCTGGCCTCGGTCGCCTCTTCGATCATCATGGTGCTCGCCCTCAACGGCGGCGCTACCGATCCGTCGAAGGCCGTTACCGCCGCTATCGCCGTCGCTGTCCCGCTGTCGGTCGCTGGTCTGTTCCTGACCATGATCTGCCGTACCCTGGCTACCGCTATCGCTCACGCCATGGACGGTTGCGCCGAGAAGGGCGACTTCGCCGGCATCGAGCGTTGGCAGTACATTGCCATCCTTATGCAGGGCCTTCGTATCGCCATCCCGGCAGTACTTCTGTGCATCATCCCGGCCGAGGCTGTTACCAACGCGCTTAACGCTATGCCCGACTGGCTGTCCGGCGGCATGGCTGTCGGCGGCGGCATGGTCGCTTCCGTCGGTTACGCCATGGTCATCAACATGATGGCCACCAAGGAGACCTGGCCGTTCTTCATCCTCGGCTTTGTCCTTGCTGCCATCCCTCAGCTCACGCTGATCGCCCTTGGCCTCATCGGCATCTCCCTTGCCCTCATCTACCTTGGCCTTAAGGATCTGGCCAAGCAGGGTGGCGGCATGGGCGGTGGCTCCGGTGACCCGCTCGGCGACATTCTGAACGATTACGAGTAGGAGGGGAGTGATACATATGGCAGAGAACAAGATTCAGCTCACCAAGGCTGACCGCAAGAAGGTTTGCTTCCGTCATCAGTTCCTTCAGGGCTCGTGGAACTACGAGCGTATGCAGAACGGCGGCTGGTGCTTCGCAATGATCCCTGCGATCAAGAAGCTCTACACCAGCAAGGATGACCAGATTGCCGCTCTTAAGCGCCACCTGGAGTTCTATAACACCCACCCCTATGTTTCCGCCCCCGTCATTGGCGTTACCCTCGCCCTCGAGGAGGAGCGCGCCAACGGTGCTCCGATCGACGACGTCGCCATCCAGGGCGTCAAGGTCGGTATGATGGGCCCGCTCGCCGGCGTCGGCGACCCTGCCTTCTGGTTCACCCTTCGCCCGATTCTGGGCGCTCTGGGCGCTTCCATGGCCCTGTCCGGCAGCATCGCCGGTCCGCTGCTGTTCTTCTTCGCGTGGAACATCATCCGTTACGCCTTCCTGTGGTACACGCAGGAGTTTGGCTACAAGGTCGGCTCCTCCATCGCCAAGGACCTCTCCGGCGGTCTGATGGGCAAGGTCACCGAGGGTGCTTCCATCCTGGGTATGTTCATCATCGGCGCCCTGGTCGAGCGCTGGGTGTCCATCTCCTTCACCCCGGTCGTCTCCAAGGTCACGCAGTCTGCTGGCGCCTTTATCGACTGGGCTAGCCTGCCCTCCGGCTCCGAGGGCGTCAAGGAAGCGCTGACGATGTACAACTCCATCGGTGCTACCGCCCTTGATCAGGTTAAGGTCACCACGCTTCAGGCTAACCTCGATCAGCTCATCCCCGGCCTTGCCGCTGTGTGCCTGACCCTGCTGGTCTGCAAGCTCCTCAAGAAGAAGGTCAGCCCGATCGTCATTATCCTGGCTCTCTTCGCCGTCGGCATCATCGGTCGCGTCTGCGGCTTCATGTAAGCACGCTTCGGCTTAAGACCGAGAGTTGCTAGGCAAGGGCTTTTGAGCCATTGAAACGGACCGCACCCGGTGGGTACACTGGATGCGGTCCGATTGTTTTTTATTGGAGGGCGAGGCGCGTATGGCGCAATCTCAGAACAGCACGGTCGATCTGGCAACGCCGGCAACCTGCCTGATGGGGCTTACCAGTCACGGTAACGTAATGGTGGGCAATAAGGCGTTTGAGTACTATAACGAGCGCAATCCCGAGGATTATATTCAAATCCCGTGGGACGAGGTCGACTATATTGCCGCCGAGGTTTTGCGCGGTACCAAGAAGATCACGCGTTTTGCCATCTTTACCAAGGATAACGGTCACTTTACGTTTTCGACGCGCGACGACAAAGAGACGCTTCGTGCGGTTCGTAAGTACGTCGACGAGGATAAGCTCGTGCGTTCGCCCGATTTTATCGATGTGACGGCCAAGGGCGCCAAGAGCATTCCCTCCGTTATCAAAAACCTCTTCCACAAAGGTAACTAGCTCCTCATAAGTTGCGGTGAAATAGTTCCTAAATACGGCTCTAGATGTTTCGGACAGGAACTAATCCACTGCAACTTCGAAGTCTAGTCATGCGACGTATGGCAATGCAGTAAATCTGCTACACTAGTACAACATGCCTCCGTAGCTCAGGGGATAGAGCACCGCTCTCCTAAAGCGGGTGTCGACGGTTCGAATCCGCCCGGGGGCACCAGAGATTGACCGAGCCCGGTACCACCACGGTGCCGGGCTCTTCTGGTCTAAGGGCCGGATTCGGGCCGTCGACACCCGCGTCACCAATTTCCCCGCGGGGGGAGTTTTCGAATCCGCCCGGGGGCACCAGGGAATATGACGGCGTCGCGAGAGCGGCGCCGTTTCTGGTTTGTGGGGGCCGCCGGCGGATTCGGGCCGTCGACACCCGCGTCACCAATTTTCCCGCGGGGAGTTTTCGAGTCCGCCCGGGGGGCACCAGAGATTTGCCGATTCCGGTACCGCAACGACGATACGCCTTGCTAGTTTTTGAAAGCTCGTCGTCGGTGCCCTAACGCACTGCCGTTTAGTGCCGATTCTGCCATGCCCGCACTCTTCGCGAGGGTGAGGAGCGTGAATTGATCGGAGAGGGCCAACCACTCTGATAAAATCATCCTCGCTGTCGGCAGTCCTCGTGCCGGGCAGAGCCCTCCATTTGATGGGAGGTGATGCCCATGACCGATTTCACCGAGCTCGTGAAGCTCCTGACCGC
>CABRZJ010000026.1:0-19565 GCA_902475425.1 uncultured Collinsella sp. | reverse complement strand
TGCCGGTCACCTTGCCGCGGACACGGCGCTTGCGGCGCTCGAGACTCGCCTTCTTAGCCTGAAACTTGTTCATGCTTACTCCTTAGACGTGCCATCACCTAACGGGGTGATGGTCTTCTGCTATGGCCTAGACTACTTGGCAGCCTTGCCGAGCTTACGACGGATGTGCTCACCCTCGTAGTGGATGCCCTTGCCCTTGTAGGGCTCGGGCGGGCGCTTCATGCGGATCTCGGCGGCAACCTGGCCGACCTGCTCCTTGGAGATGCCCTTGACCGTGATGTGGGTGTTGTCAGGCACGAGGAACTCGATGTTCTCGGGGGCCTTGTAGATCACGGGGTGAGAGTAGCCGAGGGAGAGGTCCAGGTCCTTGCCCTTGAGGGCAACACGGTAGCCGACGCCGGTAAGCTCGAGCTTCTTCTCGAAGCCCTCCGAGACGCCCAGAACCATGTTGTGAAGAAGGGTGCGGGACAGGCCCTGCTGAGCGTTGGACTCGGTGGACTCGTCAACGCGGATGACGTTGATCTCCTCGCCCTCCTGCTCGAACTTGATGAGCTCGGAGAAGGAGCGGTTCAGCTCGCCCTTGGAGCCCTTGACGGTAACGGTGGTGCCCTCGATCTCGACAGTCACTCCTGCCGGAATCTGGACAGGCTTCTTACCAATACGAGACACGGTAGTCTCCTTTCATTCCTGCCGAGAATTACCAGACGTAGGCGATGACCTCGCCGCCGATGCCCTGCTTGCGAGCATCGCGGTCGCACATCATGCCCTTGGAGGTGGAGATGACGGCGGTGCCGAGACCACCGAGGACGCGCGGAAGCTTGTCGGCGGTGGAGTAGATGCGAAGACCAGGCTTGGAGATGCGGCGGATGCCACGGATGACCTTGGCGTGGCGCTCGCCGTACTTCAGCGTGATGTGGAGGGTCTTCTGGGGGGTCGTATCCTCGACCTCGTAGCCAGCGATGTAGCCCTCCTCGCAGATGACGCGGGCAACCTCGACCAGAACCTTGGTGGAGGGCATGGAGACCTCAGCCTTGTTGGCGGAGTTCGCGTTGCGAATGCGCGTCAGCATGTCAGAAATGGGATCGGTAATCTTCATTGATCCTTCTCCTTCGTTAATGATGAACCTGCGTGTCCGGTTCGCTCACGCCCGTGGCGCAAGCGCCTGGACGCCAGAGCCCTGCGTCCTACCAGCTAGCCTTGCGGACGCCAGGAAGCTCGCCCTTGCTCGCAAGCTCGCGGAAGCACACACGGCAGAGGCCGAACTTGCGATACACGGAGTGGGGACGCCCACAGCGCTGGCAACGGTTCTGCTTGCGCGTAGAGTACTTCGGCTCGCGCGACGCCTTGACGATCATCGATGTCTTAGCCACAAATCCTCCTTCAGAGCAATCTTGGAGCCCCGGCTTTGCCGAGGCTTCCTAACAAAGTATTGGCCTACTCCGCCTTGAACGGGAAGTGGAAGGCGTCCAGAAGAGCCTTGCCCTCCTCGTCGGTGGCGGCGGTGGTCACGATGGTGATGTCCATACCACGGGTGTGATCGATCTTGTCGAAGTCGATCTCCGGGAAGATGAGCTGCTCAGTGACGCCCATGGAGAAGTTGCCACGGCCGTCGAAGCTCTTGGCGGAGATGCCGCGGAAGTCGCGGATACGGGGGATCGCGACGGAGGTCAGACGATCGAAGAACTCCCACATACGGTCGCCGCGCAGGGTAACCTTGCAGCCGATCGGCATACCAGCGCGCAGGCGGAAGGTAGCGATGGACTTGCGGGCACGGGTGATCATCGGCTGCTGGCCGGTGATAGCGCGCAGGTCGCGCACGGCACCGTCGATGGCCTTGGAATCGGTAGCGGCCTCGCCGACACCCATGTTCACGACGATCTTCTCAAACTTGGGGATCATCATGACGTTCTCGTACTGGAACTTGTCCTGAAGCTGCTGCTTGACCTCGTTGTTGTACTTGGTCTTCAGACGCGGCACATACTTCTCTTCTGCCATTGTTCACTCCTTCTTGGGGTTTTAAGCACGGGGCGTGGCCACGATGGGTTGTCCTCGTGCCTCCTGGCTGCATCCGCGCCGCTCATGGCATTTCGCGGTTTGGACTCGACGCAGCAGGAGCCGACAAAACAATCGGTACTATACGCGCATTGGGTGTGTATTTCCAGAAAAACCTCGTCTGCCTGCACAACTCCACAACTCCCCCGCACAAATGGGTCCCAAAAAGCAGTTACGGTGAAATAGGGACTGCTTGGCAACCTAACAGGCTTAAACAATCCGTATTTCACCGCAACTTATTGGTGGGGATGCGATTAGCGCTTGCGGGGGACGAGTTTGGTGCGGCGCAGGTGGATCATCTCGGCGGCGATGGAGATGGCAATCTCCTCGGGGTCCTCGGCCTCGATGGCAACGCCGATCGGAAGGTGCAGCTCGTCGATCTGGTCCTGCGTAAAGCCTTCCTGCTCCAGGCGGGCACGCACAAAGGCCGTCTTGCGGCGCGAACCCAGACAGCCCAGGTAGGCAGGCTTGGCGCGCATGGCCTGAATCACCACGTCGATATCGGACTTGTGACCCGCCGTGGCGACGACCACTAGGTCGCGCGGGCCGATGGGGCACTGCTTGCTCAGGTTCTTGTAGTCGACCAGACGACGGTCGTAGACACCGGGCACCCATTCGGGGGTCAGCGTGCCGGGGCGGTCGTCGCAAGCCACGACGGCAAAGCCCGCCACCGTGAGCACCCGCGCCGTCGCAGCACCCACGTGTCCGCAGCCAAAGATATAGGTCAGGCCCTCGGGGCAGAGCGTCTCGATGTGCGCGGGAGGAATCTCGGAGGCGGCGTTGGTGTAGGTGACGTTGCTCCCCTCTTCCGCCAGCGAAAGCCCGGGGCAGCCCGCAATGGTGCGGCGCGATTCCTCGCCATGGTACTCGGCCACATCGCCCTCGAGCGCGCTTGCGATAAACGGCTCAAAGTCAATGACGAAGTCGCCGATGCGCCGATAGGCCAAGACGTCGGCAACCGACTGGAACAACGGTGCCTGGGTCGCATCCAGATGCAGGTAGCACAGGCAGATGGCCCCGCCGCAGATCATGCCGGTATCGGAGTTCTCGCCGCCCATGGTGTAGCGGACCAGACGCGACTGCTCCGCGCTCAGGAGCTCGCGCGCCTCATCCAGCGCAAAGAGCTCAATCTTGCCGCCGCCGATGGTACCTGCTTGGCTGCCATCGGCAAAGACGGCCATCCAGGCGCCCACGCCGCGCGGCGACGAACCCGCCGTTCCGGCCACGACCACCAGCTCGCACGTCTTACCAACCTTCAGGGCGCCAAGCGCTGCATTCACCACATCGAGCTTTTCCATCGCCGCTTCCTATCCCCTAAAAACGTCGGTGAGCATGGCGAGCGCCTCGAGCACGCCGCCGCCGACCGACGTCGCCTTGTCCGAAATATAGTTGATATAGCTGGCATCGCCGCGCGGGTCGACGTCGGCACATTTAAAGCCCTCGGTCACCTGAACGCCGTCGGCCAAAAGGCCGCGCAGGCAGCCGTCAATCTGCGTGACCATGGGAGTATCACCCGCATACCCGATCACATCGCCGGCACTCACGATGTCGCCGATCGCGCGGTCGGACCTAAACACGCCGGCGGCGGGGCTGTGGATAACGCGCTCCTTGCCATAGCCGGCGATGACACCTGGCACGCCCGTATTGGGCTGGGGCGAGCCCTGGGTAATCACGCGGCCCAAAAAATGACCGCGCATGGTCTCGACTACGGCATCGCAGTCAACCGGCGCGGTAAAGCCCGGCCCCACGGCGATGACGACAGGTGCCATATCGCGCGTGGTGCCCAAGTTGCGCTTGGCCAGAATCGCGTCGACCACGGCAGCGGGTTTCAGTTCGTCGAGCATCTTGGCCTGGGGGTCTACCACAACGGCGACGTCTCCGGCCTCGGTAATTGCAAGCGCCTCTGCCGGCGTCTGCGCCAAGCGAGCGCGAATGCCCTCGACCTGGACCTCGCCCAGGCGAATGGCCTCGCAAAAACTGATTGTGCGACGGATGCACGTGGGAACCGCGATATCGGCCATGACAACCGACACGCCGGCGCGTACCAAACGGGCAGCGACACCCGTGGCGATATCGCCGGCGCCGCGAACATAAACGAGCATTCCCGGGGCACCTCCCTGTGTTACGGTTTTGACAGAGCAAAAGCGGTTCGACCGCTACTCTGATGATTATTTATTATCACAGTATTATACGGCGGTGAACAGATGGAAACGGTTAACGGCAATCTTGCCTCGGCGCTCAGGATCGAGCCGGGCATTACCGCGATTATCGGCAGCGGCGGCAAGTCGACGTTGCTGAAGACGCTGGGTCTTGAGCTTATGCGCGCTGGCGGCCGCGTGCTCCTCTGCACCACCACGCATATGTTTCCCGTCGCCGGCGTGCCATGGGACGGGTCGAACCGTCGCCTGGACGCCGCACCTTGGAAGCCGGGCGCCTCGCATATCCCCGGTTGCACCTGCGAGGCCTGCGCGGGCCTTGCGCGCGGAAGCATCTGCCAGGCAGGCGTCTTGGACCCGGAGACAGGCAAGCTCTCCGTCCCCGCCGAGCCGCTCGACCAACTGTCCCAGCGCTTTGACTACGTCTTGGCCGAGGCGGATGGCAGCAAGCGGCTCCCGCTCAAGGCCCACGCCGCCTGGGAGCCGGTGATTCCCTCTGGCACGGCCAACATCGTCTGGATCGTCGGCGCCTCAGGTTTTGGCAGACCCGTCGATGAGGCTATCCACCGCCCCGAGCTCTTTTGCGAACGCTGCGGCTGCGAGGCAACCGACATCGCCACGCCCGAACGCGTCGCCCGGGTGCTCAATGACGAGCTGCAGGAGCTGGGGCTCAGCACCGCTCGCATCATGCTCAACCAGGTCGACACGCTCAACGACCCCACAATGGCCGACCACTTCGAGGCGGCCCTCAACCACCCCATCATCGCCACCAGCCTCCAGGGGTAGCTAATTTGGGACGGGGCTCTTTTAGCTACCCCTGTGCGGCTTTTTTGCTAGCGGGGGACGTAGCGGCCGGGCTGGGCTCCGGTGGGCTCGCCGTCGCGCGCCGCCAGCACGCCATTCACAAACACGGCCTTGGCGCGGCCATGCGCTTCAAAGCCCTCAAGCGGCGTGTAATCCACGGCCTGATGCTGCGTCGCCGCGCGAATGGTCCAGCGAGCCTGGGGATCCCACACGCACACATCGGCGTCGGCGCCCTCGGCCAGGCACCCCTTGCGCGGATACATGCCAAAGACGCGGGCCGGGTTCTCGCTCATCAGACGGCAGAGATCCTCGGGGCCCAGCTGCCCCTCAAAGCTCGTGGCAATCGCGACGGGGCGATGCTCCACGCCGGGTCCGCCGTTGGGAATCGCACGGAAATCGTCACGGCCGCGGTCCTTTTGCCCGTGCAGGTTAAAGCTACAGTGGTCGGTGGCGATAGTATCGATCTCGCCCTCCACAAGCGCCTCGCGCAGGGCAGCGCGGTCGCCTGCATGGCGAAGCGGCGGGCTCATCACATACTTGGCGCCCGCAAAGCCGTCCTCGCCCTGCTCTAAATAGCAGGTGTCGTCGAGCATCAGATACTGAGGGCAGGTCTCGACATAGATATTCTTCTGCCCGCGCGCCTTGGCCGCACGAATGGCCTCGAGCCCCAGCTTGGTCGAAAGATGCACCACGTTGACCGGGGCGTCACCGGCAAGGTGCGCCAAGTACAGCAGACGGCTCACGGCCTCGCCCTCGCACACGTCCGGACGGCTGAGCGCATGGCCCTCGGGCCCGTGAATCCCCTGCTCGAACACGCGCTTCTGCAGCGCGTTAACCAGCGTGCCGTTCTCGCAATGCACGCACAGGATGCCGCCCACGCGCTTGAGCTCCTCCAACACCTCAAGGGTCTCGGCATCGTCCAGGCGCAGATGGTCGTAGGCAAAGTAGGTCTTAAACGACGATACACCCGCCTCGCGCATGGCCGAAAGATCGTCGCGGTTGCGCTCGTTCCACTCGGCAAGTGCCATATGGAAGGCATAGTTGGCCGTGCAGGTGCCGTCGGCACGGCGATGCCACTCGGCAAGGGCATCGGGCATGGTCACGCCGCGGTCGGCCGTCGCGTAGTCCACGATAGTCGTGGTACCGCCGCAGGCAGCCGCGCGTGTGCCGGTCTCAAAGCTATCTGCCGTCCAGTCCATGCCGGTCCAACACTGCATGTGCGTATGGCCGTCAATAAAGCCGGGAAACACCCAGCAGCCCGTGGCGTCCTGGACGGTATCATCCGCGCCCGGCTCAATCGTCGCGGCGATCTGCACGATCTTATCGCCATCCATGGCAAGGTCGGCGCGACGAAGCCCCTGGGGCGTCACGAGCGCGCCGTTTTTGATGATGATCATGTTGCTCCTTATCGATTCATACAGTTGGCCACGCGATCAAAATACGAGCAGGCGGCGATATGCTCCGTTATGCGGCGCTGGCCCTTGGCGGTATCGACATCCCACAGCTCATAGGCGCGCGCTTCGACCAACGCAATGTCGGTGCGGCCCCTGAGAATCGAGCCTCCGCCGTCTTTGCCTTCGAGAAGCATAAGCGCGTCGAACAGCTGCGCCGGGAAGAGCACCGGGCTCGAAGGCTCACCATTGCACGCTAAGCGCACTGGATGCTTGCGGCCACGCTCGTCAAACGCACGAACCATAGCCTTAAAAGAATCCGAGCTCACGAGCGGCTGGTCACCCGGCAAAAACAGGCAACCCTTCCAGCCGCGATCGGCTCCCCAGGCAAGGCCGGCACGCACGCTCTCGCTGCGCAGCTCGCCATCGTGCAGCACGCACGGGCAATGCTTGTCCTCGCAAATCTGGGCGACCTCGGGCCAACGCGTCGAAACCACAGCGTCAAAGCCTCGGGGAACCGAATCGATGGTCCGGGCAATCAGCGGCTCGCCATAGATATCGGCAAGCATCTTGTTAGAGCCAAACCGCTTGCCCTCGCCCGAAGCCATAATGACGCAACCGAGTTTCATCTCCGCAAACCTCCCCTGGCTGCCTTGGACACCATAGCTGCTATACCCACCATACCAAGCTCACACTCCGTCGGAACAGGCACGCGCTCGTTTTTTCCAGCGAGCGCCCCTCGGCTCTCTGCAACACAAAGGAGGGCATCCCGCGGCGCAGGACACCCTCCTCTACATCAGTGCGATATGCCTACTCGGCGTTACCGGTAAACGTGGTACCGGTCTTGCCGGCAAGGCCATCGCGCGCCTTCTCGAGCAGCGTGATGAGCGCCGTGCGGCCCGGCTTGCTCTCGGCAAACGTCGAGGCGGCCTGAACCTTGGGCAGCATAGAGCCGCGACCGAACTCGTTGGCCTCGGACAGACGCTTAACATCGGCAGCGGTCAGCGTGTCGAGCCACTGCTCGTAGTCGGTGCCAAAGCCAATGGCAACCTTCTCCACGGCCGTCAGGATGATCAGGGCATCGGCGTCGAGCTGCTCGGCAAGCTTCTCGGCCGCAAAGTCCTTATCGATGACGGCGGCAGCGCCCTTAAGGTGGTTGCCCTGGGACTTGGTGACGGGAATGCCACCACCGCCGCAGGAGATCACCACATGGTTGGACTCGACGAGCGACTTAATGGTGTCAAGCTCGACGATGTTCACGGGCTTGGGCGAGGCAACCACGCGACGGAAGCCTTGCTTCTCGTCGTGGATGAACTGATAGCCGCGATCGGCCTCCAGCTCCTTGGCCTCGACCTCGCTCATCCACGGACCGATCGGCTTGACCGGGTCGGCAAAAGCCGGGTCGTCTGCCGCAACTTCGACCTGGGTGAGCACGGTGGCGACACCCTTGTCGATATTGCGGTCGAGCATTTCCTCGCGCAGGGCGTTTTGCAGGTCATAGCCAATGTAGCCCTGGCTCATGGCGCCGCAAACGGACAACGGGCAGGGAATGTACTTTTGAGGATTAGAACGCGTGAGCTCGGCCATCGCGTTGGCGATCATGCCCACCTGGGGGCCGTTGCCATGCACGACGACGACCTCGTTACCCTCCTCGATCAGGTCGACAATGGCCTTGGAGGTCGTCTTGACGGCCTCCATCTGCTCGGGAAGGTTGGCGCCAAGGGCGTTTCCGCCCAAGGCGACAACAATACGCTTAGCCATTTCTCAGCCCAGCTTTAGGCCTGGAACCAACGGGCGGTGTTGCGCTCGTCGAGGGCCTTGAGGGCGGCGGCGGGATCGGCAACCTTCTGCAGGAACATCATGGCAGCGATGGCGTACGGCTTGTAGCTGGCCTCCTTGTACATGCCCACGCGGTGCATATCGAAGACGTCGGCGTTGACCTCGCCGTGCTCGCAGGAGACACCGGAGATGTCGGCGGGCAGCGGGTGCATAAAGATGGTGTCCTGGCCGTTGGCAGTCTTCTCCATGAGCTCGGTCGTGGAGCACCAATCCTGATGGGTGGCGTTCTGGGCGAGCAGCTCCTTCTCGAGCGCTGCGATGCCGGCGTCGTCGCCCTCGGCGTACAGGTTGGTACGCTTCTCCATGGCGGCAAACGGAGCCCAGCTCTTGGGGATCACGATGTCGGCGCCCTCGAAGGCCTCAGCCATAGTGTTGACCTGCTTAAAGGTGGTGCCGGACTCGGCGGCATAGCTCTTGGCGCGCTCGACGACCTCGGGCATGAGGTCGTAGCCCTCGGGGTGGGCCAGGGTGACGTCCATGCCAAAGCGGGGCAGCAGGCTGATCAGCGACTGCGGGCAGGACAGCGGCTTGCCGTAAGAGGGCGAATAGGCCCAGGTGACGGCAACCTTCTTGCCCTTGAGGTTCTCAAGGCCGCCAAACTCGTTGATGAGGTAGAGCATGTCGGCAGAGGACTGCGTGGGGTGGTCGGAATCGGACTGCAGGGAGATGAGCGTGGGACGGTGATCCAGAACGCCGTCCTCGTAAGCCTGCTGGGCAGATTCGGAGACCTCGGCCATGTAGGCGTCGCCCTTGCCGATGTACATGTCATCGCGGATGCCGATGACATCGGCCATGAAGGAGATCATGGTAGCGGTCTCGCGGACGGTCTCGCCGTGGGCGATCTGGGACTTCTTCTCGTCCAGGTCCTGCAGCTCGAGGCCGAGCAGGTTGGCGGCCTTAGAGAAGGAGAAGCGCGTACGCGTGGAGTTGTCGCGGAACAGGGAGACGGCCAGGCCCGAGTCGAAGATCTTGGACGAAACGTTGTTCTCGCGCAGCTCGCGCAGGGCGTCGGCGACGATGTAGAGCGCCTTGAGCTCATCGGTGGTCTTATCCCAGGTGTGCAAGAAGTCGCTGCCGTACATACCCTTAAAATCGAGGCCGTTCAGCTGCTCGACGAGCTCGGTAAACTTGGCGTCCATGTAAATGTCCTTTCTAAAGATGCGAACGATGTTAATGGGCAGATGCGCCCCGTCATGCGCGTGTGGCAAAACATGCGGAGCGTATGACAAGGACCCGCCACTGCTAAGGAAGCATGGAAGGCAGCGTTAGCGGGTCCCAGGTCATCGAAGGATGCCGGGGGCACGAGCGGCCCCCGGCTCAACAAGATCAAGGAATGGGACTAGTCGATCTTGTTGTTGGTCAGACCGGCGCGGAACACGGTGGCATCGCCATCGGCCTGGCTCGGATCGTAGAGGTTCAGAGCGGCAACATACATGGCGGCAGCGGTGACCAGGTCATCCTTGTAGGTGACCTCGTTGGGAGCGTGAGCCTGAGACTCGGCACCCGGGCCAAAGCCGACGCAGGGGATGCCATAACGGCCCTGGATGGAAACGCAGTTCGTGGAGAAGGTCCACTTATCGCACAGCGGGCGACCGGTGCGCTTGTCCATGCTGGGCTCGCAGCCGATGCGCTCGTCACCAAACATGGCCTTGTGGGCGTCGACGAGGGCCTTGACGTGCGGAGCGGTCTCCTTGTTGATCCACGTGGGGAAGTAAGCCTCGGTCTCGTAGACCTCGCCGGTCCAGGACGGACGGTCGTACATGTACATGGAGACCTTCACATCGTCGCCGTACTTCTTGGCGGCCGGCAGGTTGCGGATCTCGTCCAGGCAGGACTCCCAGGTCTCACCGGCGGTCATGCGACGGTCGATGGAGATGGCGCAGGAATCGGCCACGGCGCAGCGGCTGGGGCTGGTGTAGAAGATCTGGCTGACGGTGCAGGTGCCGCGGCCCAGGAAGCGGGCATCCTCGTAGTGCTCGGGGTTGTACTTGGGGTCGAGCATCTTGACGAGGCCCTTGATGTCGGTCGACTCGTCGCAGCCGTTGTTGTTGAGGGCGCGGACGTCGGCGATGATGTCGGCCATCTTGTAAATGGCGTTATCGCCGCGGTCGGGAGCGGAGCCGTGGCAGGAGGTGCCGTGAACGTCGACGCGGATCTCCATGCGGCCGCGGTGACCGCGATAGATGCCGCCGTCGGTAGGCTCGGTGGAAATGACGAACTCGGGCTTAATGCCGTCCTTGTTGTAGATGTACTGCCAGCACATGCCGTCGCAGTCCTCTTCCTGGACGGTGCCGACGACCATAATCTTGTAGCCCTCGGGGATGAGGCCCATGTCCTTCATCATCTTGGCAGCATAGGTAGCAGAAGCCATGCCACCCTCCTGGTCGGAGCCACCGCGGCCGTAGATGATCTCGTCGGTCTCGTAGCCCTCATAGGGATCGGCATCCCAGTTCTCGATGTTGCCGATGCCGACGGTGTCGATGTGAGAGTCGATGGCGATGATCTTGTCGCCCTCGCCCATAAAGCCCATAACATTGCCCAGGCCGTCGACCTTGACCTCGTCATAGCCAAGGCTCTCCATCTCGGCCTTGATGCAGGCGACAACCTCACCCTCCTCGCAAGACTCAGAGGGATGGGAGATCATAGCGCGCAGGAAGCGAGTCATATCAGCACGATGAGACTCAGCAGCAGCCTTGATTGCCTCGAAATCGAGTTCCTTAGTCATAACAGTCAACCTTTCTACAAGGGTTTACCTACAGGTAGATATTTCAGATAGATCACTTGTGCCAAGCAGCGTGAGGTCGAGTACCCGGCAAGCAAGTAAACGTAGGGTGGCGGAGCATATGTTTGCTCCGTCGCGAGTTCCGCACGAGCCGGAGAGCACTTAATGTGCTCTCCGTGCGAGCAGGACTGTTCGAGCAGGGAGCAAACATATGCTCCGCCGCCCGGACAGGTTAGGCTCGTTAACAGGTCGGATACTCGCCCTCCCAAACGATGCGACGGTACTGATCCGGGTCCGTGTCGCCCTCAGTGGAGAAGCAGAGCACGGAGCTCGTCTTGTCCAGGCCGATGAGCTCCTTGAGCTCGGCGTACTCGGGATCGAGCATGAGGGTCTCGACCAGGCCGGTGGTCACAGCGCCGGACTCGCCGGAGATGACGCGCGGGTCGCCTTTCTCGGGAGCGCCCAGGGTGCGCATACCGCGAGCGGTAACCCAGTCGGGGCAGGACACGAAGGCGGTGGTGTGGTTGCGCAGGATATCCCAGCCCAGGATGTTGGGCTCGCCGCAGCACAGGCCGGCCATGATGGAGGGCATGTCGCCGTCCACGATGCGCGGGTCGCCGTCGCCGGCGGCAGCGCCCTTGTACAGGCAGGCGGCAGGCGCGCACTCAACCACGACGAAGGTGGGCGGGTTATCGGGATACAGGTTGGTGAAGTAGCCCACCACGGCGCCGGCCAGCGAGCCTACGCCAGCCTGGACAAAGACGTGCGTCGGGCGGTTGATGGCCATCTCGCGCAGCTGCTCGGCAGCCTCGGAAGCCATGGTGCCGTAGCCCTCCATGATCCAAGACGGGATCTTCTCGTAGCCCTCCCAGGCGGTGTCCTGAACGATAACGCCGCGCTCGCAGGCGTCGGCCTCGGCGGCGGCCATGCGCACGCACTCGTCGTAGTTGACCTCTTCGATGGTCACCGTGGCGCCCTCGGCGGCGATGTTATCAAAGCGGGGCTTGGTGGAACCTTTGGGCATGTGCACGACGGCCTTCTGGCCCAGCTTGTTGGCAGCCCATGCCACGCCGCGGCCATGGTTGCCGTCGGTGGCGGTAAAGAAGGTAGCCTGGCCAAAGTCCTCGGCCAGCTGATCGGAGGTCAGGTAATCGAAGGTGCAGTCGGCAACGTCCTTGCCGGTCTCGTCGGCAATGTAGTTGGCCATGGCAAACGAGCCGCCCAGGACCTTAAAGGCGTTGAGGCCAAAGCGATAGCTCTCGTCCTTAACGCACAGGTTGGACAGGCCCAGACGCGCGGCCTGGCCGTCCAGGCGGGCAAGCGGAGTGACGGTGTACTGGGGGAACGACTGGTGGAAGGCGCGGGCCTTCTTCACGTGGTCGAGGCTCATGATTCCCAAGTGCTTGTCATCGCTCTTGGGCATCGTGTTGCCCGCCCACTGGATCTTATCGGCCATACGGTGAACTCCTTAAGTCCTCTCTTGCCGGCCCCCGCATACGCGTTTCAGCCCGATCCCATTCACACGACTGAACTTTTATGTGGATGCCAAACAAAAAGTTTGTTAGCACTGTTCTATCACACTTTTTGATTGGCAAACCTAACAAATTGTTTGTTGCCGTAATCGGTACTTTTTCGCCGCCGAACGGTCACATAACGCAGCGACGCTTTCGTTATTTGCGAACAAGTGGGGTTTATGGCAAAGTGAGCCCAAACTAATTTTTAGGAAGGCACCCATGACCCCCGCACAGATTGAGTTTTACAAGCGCCTTGCACACGGCCTGGCGCTCCAGTTTGGCCCCAACTGCGAAGTCGTCGTCCACGACTTGGAGACCGAGGACGTGGACCACTCCATCGTAGTGATCGAAAATGGCCACGTCAGCGGGCGCAAACTGGGTGACGGCCCCAGCCATATCGTGTTTGAGTCCATGCACGAGGGCGCCACCGATGTACACGACCGCGAGCCGTACCTCACTAAAACCACCGACGGTAAGCTGCTCAAATCGTCGACGATCTTTATCCGCAACGACGAGGGCAAGCCCGTCGGCATTCTGGGCATCAACTTTGACATTACGCTCATGAAGGCTTTTGAGCGTTCGCTCGACGCCTTTACCGGCACCGGCGGCACGGGCTATACCGAGCCCGAGCCCATTACCAAGAACATCGGCGACCTGCTCGAGGACCTGCTGCACGAGTGCGAGCAGTTTGTGGGCAAGCCCGCGGCACTCATGGCCAAAGACGAGCGCATTCGTGCCATTGGCTACCTCGACCGTCGCGGCGCCTTCCTCATTTCCAAGTCGAGCGAGCGCGCCTGCGAGTTCTTTGGCATCTCCAAGTACAGCTTCTATAGCTACCTCAATGAGGCCAAGGCTGCTGCCGGCGACAAGTAGGCACTCGCCTGGATTGCCCCTCCCCTTTTGGGCGCGAGTTCTGGAAAGCGCGAATCCAAGACCGAGCCGCTTGGGAAGTTCCATATAATCGATGTCATTAGTATTTCGAAAGGATGGAACAGAATGGCGTTGAGCAAGGCATCATGCACCGGTCGCGGATTGATTCCGGCAATTGGTGGACATGTGCACCGCATGTTCGATGAGGGTGAAGACGACCTGTTTTCGCTGAGCCTTGACGACGTGATGGATGATCGCCCGTGGACCGCCGACGAACTCATGGGCGGCGGGGCTCGCCCGTCAAGCCCCAATCCCGCACTTGCGCCCAATCCCGCATCTGCGCCGACTCCTGCGCAGTCGCCTGTTTCGACGCCCGCGCCTACGCCCGCACCCACTTCGGCGCCTACGCCCGCACCCACTTCGGCGCCCACGCCCGCTCCCCGTCCCGCAAGCGACCCGTCCGAGACGGCGGCATTTCTCGCTGCAGCGACGCAGGGCAAATCGGCCGACAGCACCGTTATGTACAGCGCCCAGCAGTTGCCTGTTCCTGCGGCACGCAAGCCTCCGGTCACAAGGCTCGATGGGCCCGTTGCCCATCAGGTTGTCCACGATTCCTGGGCTGCAGCCGACCTGGATGAGACCTCTACCGGCATGCCGGCGCTCGATGTTCCAGTTAACCCGCTTTTTGCCGCCAACACGAGCGCCGCGGACTATGAGGGCGGTGCGGCATATTCCGATTATTCCGATGGCTATGTTGGCACCGGTCGCATCGAGACCGAGGATTATGGCACCACATCGAGCGATTATCTCAACGATCCGTACGCTGCCACGTCTGCACCGGAATATGACCCGGAGGCCACGTCCGCACCGGCGTATACCAAAAGCACGGGCGAAGAGCGCTTCGCCGATTATTACGCCGAGGAAAAGGGGCTGCGTTTCTCGGAATTTCCGCAGGCAGTCAAGGTTGGCTTTATCGCCATTATCATTGCCCTGCTCGGCGTCATTGCGTTTGAGGGATTCCAGCTGTTCCGCGGCCCCACCCAAGCGGAGTCGGAGACCCAGCAAAAAGAGGACGATAACCAGCACCTGGACATCAACACCCTCAAGGGCGACCCCAACGACGGGGATGATGAGTAGCGAGGGTTAAGGGAGGGCCGGAAGAGCCGGCGGCACGTTACGGCTCCAAAAGCCCTGCCATAAAGATGGGCAGATACAGCACGTCACCATCGCGGTGAAGATTGCATTCCGCAAGTACCAGGGCGCGATCGATTCCGTAGCCCTTCGTTGCCAGTGCGTTATCGAGCGCCGCGTGGGACTTAAAGCTCTTGCCCGATTTGACCTCGATGGCAAGCACTTCCCCATCGAACGTCTCTTCCACAAAATCGAGCTCACCGACCTTTTTGGATGTAAAGTAGCGCAATCTAAATCCATGAGCTTTGAGCTCTTGGGCAACGAAGCCCTCAAACGCCGCCCCCATGTTCATGCCAAAGGCGTCTTCCGCCTCCCCATCAAAAACGCCTTGGGCGACCCTTTTGGAATACGACGACATGAGCATTCCGGTGTCCAAGTAAAACAGCTTAAACAGATTTCGTTGCTCACCCAATAAAAGGGGTGCCACGGGCGCCGTTACGTTATACACGGGAAGCGCAACGCCTGCCTCCGATAACCAGAGAAAATGATCTGTCACCTGCGAAAAACGTTTGACACCGTTAATCGATGACAGTTTGAATCGCTTGTTTTTGGAGCCGGCCTCACTGGGAATCAAATCATAGATATCGCGAATAACCAAGCGTAGCTCGGGCGGAGCGTACTTTGCGATGTCATCGCGATACAGGGCGTGAAGATCGCGGTGGATGTTTCGAACCTCGTCGACATTGCGCGTCGCCAAGAAGGAATTGACCGCGTCGGGCATGCCTCCCACCACAACATACTGATGGAACAGATCGAGCAAGCGGTCATACAGGTAGCCAGGGAGCTCCCCCTCATCCTTTAGACAGCCCCTGAGCATGTCAAACACGCTGGCACCAACGCCATTTGCCCAGCAAAACTCCTCAAAGTCGAGCGGGTACATCTGGACCTGCTCGACATACCCCACCGGCAGGGAATCGATGCCCTCGAGCTCCACGCCAAGGAGCGATCCGGTAAGGATGTATCGAAAGTCGCCGCGCTGGACCAGGTATTTGATAAACGTCACCACGTTGGGGCATCGCTGCACCTCGTCGATAACCACGACGGTCTTGTTCGCAACCATCGGCTGCGTCGCAGCGATAGACATGCGCATAAGCAGGTCGTCCGCACTTTTCGCCGCCAAAAACGACTCGCGCACGGACGCGTCGGCGATAAGGTCGAACGTCACGACATTTTCGAATGATTCGCTTGCAAACGCGTTGACCAGATATGACTTTCCCACCTGCCGGGCGCCCTTGACCAAAAGAGCCTTGTTAGGCGACAAGGCAAGCCAAGATTCAAACTGTGCTTTCGCTTTTCTCTGTAGCATAAGCGCACCCCTTATTACATGCTGTTTTAGCACTAGGATACACTTTTCCGTAGTTGTTAGGTGCTTATTTCGACACTTTTTCGAGATATTTAAGTGTGTATTACGACACTTTTCCGTACTTTTACACGGCTGATTTCGACACTTTTTCTGATTTAAGCCTAGCAGCAGCCGGCGAAATCAAGCGCCGTCCGCGCGTCATTTCGCAGGCGGCGCTTGATTTGTGTCCGCGCGCGCTGATAGACTCCATCGTGCCCGCAAGGAGCGGGCGCGTTTTATCCAGAGTCGGGGTAGAGAGTTGGCTCCACGATCCCGACGCCAACCGGCCAAGAGGCACGGTGGCCCTGCCAACATCGATGAAAGGAGTCCGTATGGACAATTTCTCTGTGCGCAGCGAGCGCAATTTTCACAACCTGGCAGCCAAGCCAAAACGAATGCATCTCTTGGACGAGCCGAGCGGCTATGCCTCGGCCATGATCAAGAGCGGCCTCTCCCATCAGATGCGCTTTACCGTGCAGATGCTCGAAGAAGAGCTCTGTGTTGCTGGCAACCTGCATGTGTTGCAGATCAAGCTGCTCGGAGACGATTTGCGCGAGCCGTCTAGCTGGGAGCTGTTTGCAGACGGCACGTGCATCGCGGACGGCTCGGGCGACTTTGCCCGTGAGTGCTTCTGCGAGGGGGCCGAGGTGTTTTTGGACCTGTGTCGTGATGCCGTCGAGGCTGCCGAGCTGCGTCAGTGGAGTCAGAGGGAGTACGAGCTGTTGAGTGCGGCGCGTGGGATTGCGGGGGCGTAGACGGGCAGATAAGCCATCGGCAATTACGAGATGACAAGGGCCGAGAATTAGATTCCCGGCCCTTGCCTAGCACTGCTTTATAAGATCGAGTACCGCGGGAATGTCATCAGCATTCCGAAGTGCGACATAGGTCGGTAGACCCGGGCCAAATCCGCCCTGTGAGCGCTTGTCCTGACACAGGCCCTCTGGATCCGTTAAATCATCCACACTCTTTGCCAGGCCGACGGCAATCCAACCACCGTTGCTGGTCCTGCCTTCTAGCACGGCATGCAGTTTTCGCTTGCCCGATCTGAAGCCCACATAGTACTTGGCTATATAGGACTCCCACGAAGGGTTACCACTCAGAACGGACTCGCGTACCTCATCGAAAAGTTTCTGGTTGAGTCCGCCTTCGGCAAAGGTGGGGTGATTCTCCTGCAGAGTCCAGACAGGAGCCTCGTCAGACTCCCCGCGAGAAGGACGGTACTTGTCGACGACATCTGCCGGAAGGTCGGGATATTTCCATATCTCACATGCCTCTTTCGCCAGCTCGTCCGCGCGCTGCCCAATCTCCGCCTCGCCCCATTTTTCATGCGAGGCGATCGACTTGTTCAGGTGGAGCGGACTGCACTTAAGCCCCACGCCAGGAAGATTGAGCTTGTCCGAGAACGACCGGTTTGAGTACTCCTGGTTGTAGCCCGTCAGCGTTAGATTTCCCAAGTTATTGCACAGTCTGTCGTGAACGTCTTCCCAGTTCTCGCCAAGCGATTCCTTCCAGCCGTGCTCATCATCAATCGTCTGGGGCATGACGTGCTCAATCTGGTAATCGTCAGCCGAGATGGACTCCTTCGGGTGGTGCCAGTTCTCCATGCGTTCCAGGTAATAGCGCTTTTTGGAGAAGCGGTTGTAACAGTCACGCGTCTTAAACTCCTCGACAAAATGCTCGTCTGTCGGAAAGTACGCAGTCATACCACTGCTATGGATAAGGAGCATCGCCGTAACGTACTCCTCTATATCGTCCTGTTGCTCAAGGTTGCGATACATGCCGGCAAAGAAATTATTTAGGCCCGTGGTAAGCCTGCCGCAAACCGCCCGCCTGAACAGAAACGACTCGATAGTCTCGCAGATACGGAGAAACGCATTGCGGTCAATCTTGTCACCTTCATAAACCGAGTAAAGCAGCATCAAAAGAGGCCTAATCTGCTTCACATCAAGGCTAACGATTCTGCTGAACACTCGGCGCAGCCCCTCGTCTTTCTCCTTGCCAAGGAACAGCCTGGCATATCTTTGCGCGTATTCGCGGAGCTCCTTCAGCAGGCCCTCGGTATCCCCATCGTAGTCGTCGGCGAAATAGCGTTTGAACTCGTGGTAGGCCTCGTTTTCCTTCGGCATCCTATTGGGAACCTTGAGCCACAGCCAGTACCAGATAAATGCATTGAACTCTTCTTCGCCGCCTTTTCCGAACAAGCGCTCGAGCGGATGCCAGTAACCCTCGTAGAGCTTGGTCTGCTCGTCGTTGGGGAGCGACATAAGAACGTAGTTACGAATGAGGTCAATAGGCGTGAGCGGCTTGCCCTTGGAGTTCATGGACTCAAATATGAGCTGAGCATTATCAACGCCCGCGGTGAGCTTGGTGTCGATGACCTGCACGCGGTTTAGCCCCGCCCAAAGCCTTGCAGGGTCGAATGATTTCCCGTGCATCTTTTCACGGAAGAACGCATAGTTCTCGACGATCCGATCCGATTTTTCATCTGGCACGGGAGACCCAGACACGATGGAAAACAGCGTCTCTTTATCGTCCTGCGAAAGCACCAGCTTGTAGCGCGCCAGACCGTTGTAGTCATCATCGTTAAAGAGGTAGTTCTTCCGCAGCGCTGAGATCTTGAGATCGCCAAGGAAGCCAGCCTTGTCGGGGTTGCTCTCCAAATAGTCAGCCAAGGCGGCGATCATCAACGAAAACGTCGTCATGCGCTGCTGTCCGTCAATCAGAAGCACGCGCGAAATACTCGTGGCAGAGCTCTCGGACTCGGGGATATAGAGCATCGACCCCACGAAGTGCGATATGCCATCACGACCCGCTCGCATAACGTCATCCCAAAGAACCTCGCACTCTTTTACGCTCCACGAATAAACTCGCTGGTACACGGGAATGACGAACTGCATCTTCGCCACGCCCATAAGGTCGAGCAGATTCGCCTCGGTTGCTTTCATTTACGCAATCCCCCTTGTCTTGTTTACGCCGTTTGCAGTCAGTCCTCCACTGAGCGGAGGGCGCTAAAGACGAGAGCATCGAAGCGCTGAAGCAACCGGGATGCTCATATCACTAGATTTTACAACGCTTGTTGCGAACACAATTGAACGTCTGATCGGTTCCGATGGCTCCCCCTATGAGAAGAGGGCGGACGCTAAGGGGCGCGTGTTAGGCGATAAGTGTATCGCGGATGAGGTGCCGTTTGAGGAGTTACCTGAAGGGTGGGCTTGGGCGCGGTTAGAGAGCGCTTTGTTCAATCGTGATGCAGAGAGAGTTCCAGTTTCGGTTGCTGACCGAGAGAAGCTGGACAAGATATACGACTACTACGGTGCCTCTGGCGTAATTGACAAGGTTGACAGTTATTTGTTTGACAAGCCTCTGCTGCTCGTTGGTGAAGACGGCGCAAATCTTCTTACTCGTTCAAAGCCAATCGCCTTTATGGCTCGAGGAAAATATTGGGTCAATAACCATGCGCATGTTTTGGACGGAATAAGCGAGAGCTACCTTGAGTACATCGCCCTATATATCAATTCGATTAGCCTTGCGCCATATGTAACTGGGACCGCTCAACCGAAGATGAACCAGGCCAAAATGGGGCTAATCTTCGTCCCCCTCCCGCCTCTCGCCGAGCAGCGCCGCATCGCCGAACGGGTGAACGAGCTCATGCCCCTGGTCGAGGAGTACGGAGAGCTCGAGGAC
>CABRZJ010000025.1:0-19584 GCA_902475425.1 uncultured Collinsella sp. | reverse complement strand
TGGCGTGGGAGGGCACCGACGAGAATCCGGGCAACTGGTATTGGTTCGAGGGCAACTTTGAGGCCTATCAGGCCAACCGCATCGAGCGCCTGGGCGAGGACGCGGCCCAGCCGCATCGTATCCACCGCAAGCTGACGCGCGACTAGATCGTTACGCGGTTTTCCGAACCGCGTAACTGCTCGACGCTGCGCGGGCCGCAAACACCCCATCTTGCCGTTCAAACCGTCGCTCGCGTACCGAAGTACGCGTCGCTCCTCTTTCACGGCAACCTGGGGCACTTGCGGCCCGCTCGCTGTTGGTCACGGAACATCGATGAATGCTAATAAAAACGGCTCAAATCCGGGTTTGGATTTGAGCCGTTTGTCGTTACTGCTCGGGTTCTTCGACTTTATCGATGGCCCAGGCGGCTCCGAGACCGCCGGTGGTGTTGCGGCGGATGCGCACGGTAACCTCGCGGCGCTCGCCGGCCTGCGTGTAGCACAGGGGGAAGCTTGCGCGGTTTCGCGCGGCCTCGATGGTACCGCGCTCGCGGGCGATCCAGTAGTACTCGCCGACAATGCCGAGCGTGTCGGCGCCGTAGGGGAGATAGGTCGACAACTGGTGCAGAAGCGGGCCGGGGCAGAAGACCTCGGTTGCGAAATCGACGGGGAAGTCCTCGGGGATGGTCGGTGCTGCGGGTGCGGGGGCTGGGGCCGCTGCGGGTGCCGAAGCCGGTGCCGGTGCGGGAATTTGTTCGCAAGCAGAGGTGGGCACGGATTTGATGACGGGTGCGGGCTCCGGCGTCGCTTCCGGCTTGATCGTGGAATCTGCGGGCTCCACGGTGGCGGGCGCGTCTGCAGCTGCAGTTTCAACCTCAACCTGCGTCGCGTTCTCGTCCTCGACGCTCGACTTTGCCTCGACCGGAGTGGACGCCATGGTGGTGATGCCGGCGTTGGCGTTCTCGGGGTCATAGACGACCGTGAGTGAGATGGCAGGCTGCGGTGCCTCGGGCTCCGATGCCGCCTCGGCAGCGTCCTGTTCTGTGGGCTCTTCGGGCTGATCGTCCTCAGCCTCGTCGCCAAAGACATCGCTGTTTTGGAGCGCAGGCGCCTCAGGTTGGCTAGCGGCTTCTTCGGGTGTCGGCTTGGGAGCCTCGTTGAGCTCCGTAGTGGCTTCCTGCTTGGATATGACTTCGGAATCGGTCGTGGCGGTGATTTCGGTTTCGGCTTCTACCGTTACCTCAATAGCGACTTCGATCTCGGGCTCGGGCTCGGGCTCCGGAGCGACTTCGGCCACGGGCTCGGGCTCGGGACGCTTAACGTGCTTGGGACGCACAGCCTTGAGGTCCTTCTCACCGCGCTTTTTCTTTTTGTAGGACTGCTTGGCTCCCTTGGCTGCCTTGGGCTTGTCCTCGCCCTTGGCAAGGGCGGCATCCCAGGCCTCGTTGGCGATGACGGTGGCATACAGGCGGCCGCCCTTAAAGACGGTGAGCTTAACGCAGTCGTTGAGCTCCTCGAGCAGCTCGCGCGTGGACTCGAAGCCCAGGTCATAAGCGGTCATGTCGCCAGCGGCGAGCGCCTCCTCGACCTGCGTCATAAATGTTTGCTTGCCGCATCCAATCGCATCGCGCAGCAGGCGATACAGATAGATGTGGTTGCCCAGCGAAAGCGTGGGCCTAACTATTGTCTTGCTCATGGCAAATCTCCTCTTTACACATGTAAAGCATCTTACCATCGCATGGCGTTCGCCATGGCGGCGCCCAAGGCAAACGGGCGCGAACCGCTTTCGATTCGCGCCCGTTGTATAGGTCGGTTATCTATGAGAGGCAAATGTGCTTAGTTGCCCGATGCCGTGCCTTGGCTCGAGTTGTCAGATGCCGTGCCGGACGCGGTTCCGCTCGAGTTGTTGGTGTTGCTACTGTCTGCTGCACCCGTTCCCGACGTGGTGTCGCTCGTCTGGCCTCCCGTGTTCGGCTGTGAACCGTCAGTCGTTTGGCTTGAGTCGGTCGTGTCGGACGGCGTGCCACTGTTGGCCGTAGAGGAATCGGTGCCCTGCGATTGGTTTTGGGTGTTCGAGGACGAATCGGCAGAGGTAGAACTGTCTTGCGTGCCGTCCGCCTGTGCCTGCTGATCTTGCGACTGGGTGTTGCCATTTGCATCGCTCTCGATCGTGCGCGACGAAAGGATTGACTCGGGACGCTCGCCCAGACCCTTACCGGCCGTAGTGATAAGGATGGCGCCAGCGCAGGCGATGACTGCGACGATGGCGATGGCGATCGAGAAGACGATGACCTTCTTTTGCGTCTGGCTGCGCTCTGCCGCGGCCTTGGCGCGTAGGCTGTTAGGGGCGACGCGCGCTGTGGTCGCGCGTCCCGCAACCTGGCGCATTTCCTGCGTGGTCGCGGCGCCACCTAGGTGCTCCTCGACATCGGGCTCAACGGGCTCGTAGGCGCCGGCAGGGTAGTCGACAGCGGCATGCGTGCCCTTGATTGCTTCGGCGCTCGCAGAGATAAAGTGGCGGTAGACCTGCGAGGACACAACGGTGATGACCGAGCTCACAGCGGCACCGATCACCGATCCGGCGATACCGATCTTGGAGGCAAGCGCGACGCTCGTAGCGGCAGCTGCGGCGCCGGCGATGATCTGGGGAATGGAAATGTCGTCAAACAGGCCCTTTTTGGGCGCGATGGCCATGGTCTGGCCGATGGAATGGTTTTCGTGAACGCCGTTGTTGAGCGATGCCGGCGTCATGACACGTGTGCGCGGCGCGTCGGTGTACTTGGTTGTCATACGGGGTCCTCCCGGTGTAAATCTGCTTCGTTTCGTGTAGCCATCAGGGTACCCACCAGATGTGAATCGTACGTGACATTTAACAGATACCATCAACTCATCAAGGGGGGGCTTGCTGTCTTTGGTGCAATAGCTTGATGCTAAACTGGATTTACGATTGCGAGGTGGTTTACGTGATGTACCCGTATATGACATTCGAAGACGGTACCGAGGTCGTTCATTCTGACCTGATTGCAGATGAGGATATCGAAAAGGTTGTCGTGCATTTTGAACGACCGACGGCAGAGGGCTTCGACTCCGCTCGCTGTGAGTTGCCTTCCTGTTCGTGGACTGACTGGGAAGGGCATTTTACTCAGAGTGAAAAACGAGCTTTCGAAGAGTGTTTGAGCAAATCATTTAGATTAGTTCGAGTTTAGTTCGAATAAAGAAGCCGAATGCGATGACCTAAAGCGTATGCATTTTTAGTATTAGATGCGTATGAAATGGAGGATGTGAATGGATGAGCTAATAGACTTTAAAAAACGATTTCTCAAGAATGGCGAGCTGGTTTCAATTCCAAAAAAGGAAAGCTATAAAAGAATCATGCTGCTATGGGCCGTCTCTTTCTTTGAATTAAATACAAGTTATACGGAGCTTCAGGTTAATCGTGTGCTGTCACAGCTCTATCCTGATTATGCCGTGTTGAGGCGGTACTTGGTTGATTATGGATTCCTATTAAGGGATGAGCGAGGCCTGAAATACGAGGTTAATCGTGATGTTCACGGTATTGAGAGCTAGCCATCCGGTTCGGGTCCTATATATTGCTAGAGGGATAAGCGAAATAGGCAATTGGTGTGCGAATATTGCTTTGCCAATGCTGATTTACGAGGTAACTCACGATGTTTCTGCAACTGCTTTGATGGTCTGCTGCAGATTTGCCCCCTCTCTGTTTTCAGTTGCGCTCGCGCAGCTGCCTCAGAAGATGGGTATCGGGACACTGCAGGCCATGAGATTGGCAGACTTAATTCGCGCGGGATTATTCGTTTGCTATATTTTTGTTGATAGTAAATGGAGTATGTTTGCTATTACGTGCGCGGTATCGCTTTGCCGAACGGTTGAAATGCCCTGCTTTTACTCGTTGTTAAGAGCCAATACGAATAGTATCAATCGCGACGTAATTAATAATTCGTTTGGGTTTCTGCAGAATTTGATGATGGTTCTGGGGCCAGTTGCCGGCGGTTTTGTTGTCGCTCAATTTGGGGCGGAGGCTGTTCTTGCATTAGACGCGCTTTCTTTTGCCGCGTCGTTCTGGTTGCTGCGAGATGTTCCGTCGGTTATCGAGATTAATGATAAAGAGGGGATAAGCAAAAATGAAAAAAACAGGACTGCATTTAGTGATCTTAGCGCGAAGCACTTGGCAATTGGTTTCCTATTAATCGATATTTCTAGTGGTGTGGCATTCGGCTCTCTGAATTCTCTTTTGCCAGCTATTGCGCAATTGCAATTTGACTCGTCATCGATACAATACGGATTCCTTCAGAGTAGTCTTACAATCGGACTGTTGTTCGGAAATACAATATATGGTCGTTTAATTAGTGGTTCCGATTGCGTTAAATCATATTGTTTTGTGACGTATCTTGCGCTCGGTGCGTATCTGGCGTTTGGCTATCGCTATGCGTCTGGGATATCGTTTATTTTCCTTTTTATCGTCGGTGCCGGAAACGCCATTCAAGATGTGCTTCTCATAACATCGCTGCAGGATTTGGCGAGAGACGAATCTGAATCGATAAGCCTGTTTTCAATTAGGGAGTCTTTGCAATCGGTTGCTGTTGTTATTTCAACACTCCTTGTTTCGCTGTTCACGAGCATCGCGATGTTCTCAATTCTCGTTACAGGACTTGGTGTATTTTCAATTATGATGGTAGCTGCGTTTCAATTGAATTATTTGCGAAAGATGTGACGTTGATATGCCTAAAACGCTTTTAGTATTTCCCCCAGGATGGAGTCCAGTGGGGCCGTATCTTGCCTTGCCTGTTTTGAAGTCATATCTTCAAGAGGTTGAACAATACAAAGTTGACATTGTTGACTTAAACGTGGAATTTTACGATGACCTCCTATCTTTTAGACATGTCGAAGAGTGCTGTAAAAGGTATCGGGAATCAAAGGATTCGTTTAGTTCGAATGTTCAATTAACAATCGAGTTGATACAAAAGTCAGCACTTAATGTTGACGAGGCAAAAGATATTTTCAGATCGAAGAGATACTTTAATCTAAAAGAAAGACAATATGCTGAAAACATTTTTAGAAATGCACTCTATATCATAAATCACGTCTCGTATGGAGTTAAATACACGTTCAACTCCATAGATTTGCCCTATGATTATTATTCGACACCAGAAATAATGAAATCGCTTGCGGATACCTTGCATAATCCGTTTATTTCCTTCTATGAAACTGCCTTTCTTAAGCGTATTCAGAGGAAAAAATCGAGTTTATTGGGATTTCGGTGAGCGGCTGTTTCCAATTGATTTCTGCAGTTACGTTAGCGAAACTGATTAAAGAAGAATGTCCATCTGTTAAACACGTCTCATTGGGCGGCAATTACATTACTCGTTTAGCAGATGACTGCATGAAAGAATGGCATCCCTTTTTTGAATACATTGATTCGATAATGATGTATGACGGCGAAGAGCCGCTTGCACGTCTTCTTGAGGCTCTTGACTCCGGTGATGACAATCTCGACTGTGTTCCAAACCTTTGCCATGCTAAAGGTGGAAAGATATATAAAAACCATCGGATTGAGCAAACATTTATCAACGATACAGTTCCCGATTTCGATGGCTTCGCCCTTTCTAAATACTTCATGCCTGAGTTAATATTGCCGGTTTATTCCTCTAGGCAGTGTTTTAATCATTGCGCCTTCTGCACCATTCCCGGTGCTACCGGTGGTTGTTACCGAAAGATGCCTATATCGAGAGTATTTGAAATAATGTGTCGGTTAAATGAAAAATACGGCACGAGAGTTTTCTCTTTTGTGGATGAAACATTCGAAGGCAAAAGAATGGAGCAACTCGCGGATGAAATAAACGCATCGGGAAAAACGTTTTTCTGGCATGGAGAAACGAGGTTCTCTCCAACCCTAAGTACAGACGTTTTCAACAAGATATACCAAAGTGGATGTAGGCAGATTCAGTTTGGCCTCGAGTCATACAACCAAAGAGTTCTTGATCTAATGAAGAAGAACACGAGAGTTGATTGGATTGATCGCAATATCCATGATTGTCTCAATGCGGGTATTCCTGTTCATCTATTCTTTATGATTGGCTTTCCGACCGAAACTAAAGAAGAGGCTCTGAACACCTTAGCTTATACAGAGAATGTTTTGAATTATTCAAAACAGGTATGTGGTGTTCCATATTCCACGAGAGGATTTACGAATTTTGGTCTCGTTATGGGGTCGGATGTTTGGAATCATCCCGATAAGTATGGTGTCTCTGTAATGCCGAAGTCCCAATATGAGGATTTGCGCCTCGAAGTGGATTATGTTTCAGGCACTGGTTTAACTTTAAATGAAGCAAAATCCTTATCTGATGAGCATCATATTGATTTTTATATGCAAGAGGTCATAAACGGTAGCGACACAATTGACTTGCCCCAGCGGCTTCATATTTCAGAGGTGACCTGGATCCTAGATTCTATTCACGCTGTCAGGTATAAGGGACATTTGACCAAAGTAAAGCGAAGGCTAACTAGTCTAAATCCAGCTGATCGAATCTGGCTGGATTCCAAGACCTCTGTCGTGCTCGTTGAGCCATTTGCCTACTTCTATAATTCTGAATACCATCATGTCTATGCTGTTTCCCAGTTGGTATACCTTAAGTTGGCCCGTTTATTGGAGGCCGATTGTAGCATTTCTCTTATCCTTGATCAGGGCGACCTCGAGCTGACAAGGGCGATAGAAGAACTGTTGCATTATGGATTGCTGAATACAAATATCGATGCCGATTATGTAATGCACGATAATGGTTTTCAATTGGTTAAAAGTTCGTTTGTGAAAGAAGTCGGACGCTCAAAAGAGGGGTTAAGAGTACTGCTGAGTTGTGCCACCCATAGAATGTGTGCGGTTAATGATTTTTCGTTCGCTTTGCTTTCGTTGTTTGAAAAGCCGATTACTAAGAACGAGGTGCGCGACATTTTGAAAAAAGAGGGACTATCGGCAAACGAGGAGCAACTAAACAAGTTGGTTGATAATTGCATGAAAGCAGATATACTACAATTGATTAGATAGAGGAGGTTTCTGCATGAACGTTATTAACAAAGATCTCTTGGAGCAACTGAAAGAGTTTCAGGAAGAGGGCGTCGTGGTAGAAGTGTTCGACTTTGAGGACTACATGGATAAATTCTGCCATTAGTTTCGGAATTTACTCGCCTCGCTTAAAGGAGAAGTCGATTATCGATTTCTCCTTTTTAATTAAAGATATTATTGAAATACATGCTCTTAGCACAGGTTGGCCTCTCAGTAAACTGGGAGGTTGCTTTGGCTAGTTAGAGATATGTGAACGTCCGTTAGACTGAATCTCAGGGTAGAAGGGGCCTCCAGTGTCCAGATCAACAAGGCAATGCTGCGTTTCGGCTAATAAGAACGATGGCTTTTTGCGTGTGGCGGCGGCCTCGCCGCGGATTCGCGTGGCCGATGTCGAGGGCAATGCCGAGGTTGCGCTGGCGGCTGTTCGCGAGGCTACCGAGTGCGGCGTTCGCGCGCTGGTGCTGCCCGAGCTTAACTTGTGCGGCTATACCGCGGCCGATCTGTTCCATAACCGCACGCTGCTGCATGCCTGCGAGGCAGCGCTGGTGCACATCCTCGATGAAACCCGTGAGCTGCCGATCGTCTTTACCGTTGGCTTGCCCGTTGCGGTGGCTGAAAACATCTACAACTGCGCCGCCGTGTGCTGCGCGGGCGAGCTTTTGGGCCTCACGGCCAAGAAGTATCTGCCCAACTATGGCGAGTTCTATGAGCGTCGCTGGTTTGCTCCGGCGCCTGCGGATCCCGTGTGGGTTGAATTTGCCGGTCAGGGTCCGGTTCCGCTGGGTTCGGGGCTTATCTACCGTTGCTGTGATGAGGGTGCCGAGGATATGGTGCTGGGCGTTGAGGTCTGTGAGGACCTGTGGGTGCCGGCGCCGCCTTCGACCGAGATGGCGCTTGCCGGTGCGACGGTGATTCTCAACCCGTCGGCTTCGGACGAAATCATCGGTAAGGCAGACTATCGCCGCAGCCTCATCTCTAACCAGAGCGCACGCCTGTACTGCGCCTATGCCTATGCGGACGCGAGCGAGGGCGAGTCCACGACCGACATGGTCTTTGCGGGCGAGAACCTTGTCTACGAAAACGGTTCGAAGCTCGCCGCGACCAAACTGCTTACCTGCGATATGGCCGTCGCCGATGTCGATCTTGACCGTCTGGTTGCCGAGCGCCGTCGCTCGACGACGTGGACGCGCACCGACGATGCGCCGGAGGCCACGACCGTTGAGTTTTCGTTTGAGGGCGTGCTGGCCGAAGAACCTGTCCTGCGCGATGCCTGCGATATCGACCGCGTTTTCCCGCGCGCGCCCTTTGTGCCGGCCGACCACGGCGACTTGGCCGAGCGCTGCGAGACGATCCTCGATCTGCAGACTGCGGGCCTCAAGACCCGCCTTGCCCACACGGGTACCAAGGCTGCGGTTATCGGCCTTTCGGGCGGTCTCGATTCCACGCTGGCGCTACTTGTGACCGTGCGTGCGTTCGACGCCTTGGGGCTGCCGCGCACCGGTATCACGGCCGTGTCCATGCCCGGCTTTGGTACGACGCACCGCACTAAGTCCAATGCCGAGTCGCTCGCTCGTGACTTGGGTGTGAGCTTCCGCGAGGTCTCGATCCATGCTGCCGTGGAGCAGCATTTTAAGGATATCGAGCACGATCCGGCCGTGCAGGACGTGACCTACGAGAACAGCCAGGCCCGCGAGCGCACGCAGATTCTGATGGACTTGGCCAACCAGGCTGGCGGCTTTGTCATCGGCACCGGCGACCTGTCGGAGCTGGCGCTCGGCTGGGCCACCTATAACGGCGACCACATGAGCATGTACGCCGTCAACGCGAGCGTGCCCAAGACGCTTGTGCGCCATCTGGTGCGCTATGCCGCCGATGTCTTTGGTGGGCGCATTGCCGAGGTCTTGCTCGATATCCTCGATACGCCGGTGTCCCCCGAGCTTTTGCCGCCCACGGGCGACGGCGAGATTGCGCAGAAGACCGAGGATTTGGTGGGCCCGTACGAGCTGCACGACTACTTCCTCTACTACCTGCTGCGTTTTGGCTTTGAGCCGGGCAGGATCTACCGCATGGCGCTCAAGAGCTTCGAGGGCGTCTACGACGCCAAGACCGTCCACACGTGGTTACGTACGTTCTACCGTCGCTTCTTTGCCCAGCAGTTTAAGCGCAGCTGCCTGCCCGATGGTCCCAAGGTGGGCTCGGTGACGCTCAGTCCGCGCGGCGATTGGCGTATGCCAAGTGACGCTAGCTCGCGTCTGTGGCTTGCGCAGATCGACGCGCTCAATCCAGTTGACTAAGGTCGGCTAAATTGAACCAATACGGGGGTTGCAAGCGTTACACTTTTGCAATCTGATGGCCCGTATCGCGCGGCGCTCTTGTCGGAGCGCCGCGTTTTTCATATCGAAAGGTGGCACCATGCAGGCATCGCAGCGTCTCGACCGCTTTGGCGCGGAGGTCTTCGCCTCGCTCAACAACAAGCTTCTCGCGCTGAAGGCTCAGGGCAAGACCATTTACAACATGAGCGTGGGCACGCCCGACTTTAAGCCGTACGACCATGTGGTCGAGGCACTCACGCAGGCATCCCAAGATCCCGAGATGTGGAAGTATGCCCTGCGCGACCTGCCCGAACTCAAGCAGGCCGTGTGCGATTACTATGAGCGTCGCTTTGGCGTTTCGGGCATTACGCCGTCTATGGTGCAGTCGTGCAACGGCACGCAGGAGGGCGTGGGCCATTTGGGCCTGGCCCTGCTCGATCCGGGTGACACCATTCTGGTTCCCGATCCGTGTTACCCGGTCTTTGAGGCGGGTGCCAAGATCGCCGATGCCAAGCTCGAGTACTATCCGTTGGTTGCCGAGCACAATTACCTGCCCTATGTTGCGGGCATCGATCCCGAGGTGGCCGATCGTGCCAAGTATATGATCGTGTCGCTGCCCGCCAACCCGGTCGGCTCGGTGGGCACGCCCGAGGTCTACGAGGAGATCATCACTTTCGCCCGCGAGCACGACCTGCTCATCGTTCACGACAACGCATACTCCGACATCGTGTTTGACGGCGAGCCCGGCGGCAGCTTCTTGCAGTATCCCGGTGCGCTTGAGGTGGGCGTGGAGTTCTTCTCGCTTTCCAAGTCGTTTAACGTCACCGGTGCCCGCATCGGCTTTTTGGTCGGTCGCGAGGATGTGGTCTCGGCCTTTGCCAAGCTGCGTGGTCAGATCGACTTTGGTATGTTCTTCCCGATTCAGAAGGCCGCCATCGCGTGCCTGAACGGTCCGCGCGATGAGGTCGAGGCGCAGCGTCTGAAGTACCAGGAACGCCGCGATGCCCTGTGCGACGGTCTTGAGGGCCTGGGCTGGGAGCGTCCCAACGCGCATGGCTCTATGTTTGTGTGGGCCAAGCTTCCCGGTGGTCGCACCGATTCCATGGCGTTTTGCGAGGAGCTTATGGAGAAGGCCGGCGTTGTGGTGACGCCGGGCGCGAGCTTTGGCCCTTCGGGCGAGGGGCACGTGCGCATGGCGCTGGTCCTGCCGCCCGATCAGATCGCTTTGGCTGTCGAGGCCATTCGCGAGGCGGGCCTGTATTAGAAACCTATTTCGACTCGTCAATAGCTCGAAACCGATTTCGTGCAGTTATTTTACGAATTCTGCAAACAATTTCGGTAAACGGTCGATTTTTGGCTGCGAATAGGAGCATAATCAAAGTCCCGATTGGATGTATTGGGATTACGGCAAGCCGCTCGGGTCGTTCCCGGGCGGCTTGTTTGTGGAGAGAGATGGGAGTTTCTAATGGTTAACGAGAAGAAGGTCGCTATTGTCGGCTGCGGCTTCGTCGGTTCGTCTTCGGCGTTCGCTCTGATGCAGAGCGGTCTGTTCTCCGAGATGGTCCTCATCGACGTGGACAAGAACCGCGCCGAGGGTGAGGCTCTGGATATCGCGCACGGCATGACGTTTGCCGAGCCGATGAAGATCTACGCCGGCGATTATTCCGATGTCGCCGACGCCGCCATGATCGTCGTCACCGCTGGCGCTGCCCAGAAGCCCGGTGAGACCCGCCTGGACCTGGTCAACAAGAACGTAAACATCTTTAAGTCCATTATCCCCGAGATTAAGAAGTCCGGCTTCGACGGCATTCTGCTAATCGTCTCCAACCCGGTCGATGTTCTGACCTACGCTGCCATCAAGATGTCCGGCCTGCCCGAGGGCCACGTCATCGGTTCCGGCACCGTGCTCGACACTGGCCGTCTGCAGCAGATGCTTGGTGCCCACGTCGAGGTTGACCCGCGCGATGTCCAGGCCTATGTCATGGGCGAGCACGGCGACTCCGAGTTTGTCGCTTGGTCCAGCGCTCAGGTTGCTGGCGTTCCGCTGAACACCTTCTGCGAGCTTCACGGTCATCTGGAGCATGAGGCTGCCGAGAAGCGTATCGCCGAGGACGTCAAGAACTCCGCCTACACCATCATCGAGAAGAAGCACGCCACCTACTACGGCGTCGCCATGGCCGTCAAGCGCATCTGCACCGCTGTCATGCGCGATGAGCAGACCGTTCTGCCCGTTTCCTCGCTCATGGTGGGCGAGTATGGCCTGTCCGATCTGGCCATCTCCATGCCGACGGTCGTTGGCCGCGATGGCGTTGTCTGCCGCGTACCCGTGCCGCTGAACGATGACGAGCAGCATGAGCTCACCGCCTCCGCCAAGGCCCTCAAGGACATCATCGACAGCGTCGACTTCTCCTGCTAAATCAAGCTCTTTTGGGCAACAGGCTACAATGAAAGGCGTCCGGGCCACACGGTCCGGGCGCCTTTTTGGTGCGAGGGGGTCAGGTTACTTTGCACCACCCCAATGCACCATAGTTGATGGGAGGGCCATGTCGGATTCGCCTAATTTTTTGACCTATGCCCAGACGGCGTTTGATCCGTTTGAGGAATGGCCGTTCTGCGCGGTGGATAGCCTGGTCTTTGCGTGGTTGTCCTATTTGCGTTTGCCGGGTGATATGGCGGAGCTGACGAACTGGCAGGGCCTAGACGTACGCGAGCTGCTGCGCGCCGAGTGCTACCAAGACATGATTGGCGACCTGTGGGATCCGGAGGGGAGTCGTGCCCTGTTGGAGGCTGTGGCAGCAAGCCCTCGCTACCGTGGCGTTCGTGTTTGCGGCTATCGTAGCGTGAGTGATGCCGAGACAACGGAGCAGTTTGCGGCCATGACGTTCCGATTTCCGGCGGGGTTTAGCTATCTTGCCTTCCGGGGGACCGACAGCACGATTGTGGGCTGGAAAGAGGACTTTAACATGGCGTTCCGGTGTCCTGTGCCGGCCCAGGAATCCGCGGCGCGTTATGTAGACGAGGCGGCGGATGCGATTGACGGGCCGCTTTTGTGCGGAGGTCATTCCAAGGGTGGAAACCTTGCGGTGTACGGTGCGGCGATGTGCCCCGATGTCGCCCGTGAGCGAATCGAACGGGCGTATTCCCATGATGGTCCGGGCTTCGTCGAGGAGTTTCTGAGCGGCAACGCCTTCGCCGATCTATCCGGTCGAATCGACAAGACGCTACCTCGGTCGTCGATCTTTGGCATGATGTTCGAGACACAGGAGGACTATGCCATCGTTGAGAGCACCGAGTTCAGCCTGCTTCAGCATAATCCCTTTAGCTGGGTGGTTGATGGTCGCGACTTCGTGTACTGTGAGCGCCTGTCCGCCGGTGCTCGATACGTTGATGGCTCCATTCGCGAGATGCTGCTTGCGGTGTCGCCTAACGAGCGCGAGCGTTTTGTAGATGCGTTGTTCTCCGTGCTTGAGGCTACGGGTGCTGAGCGGTTTGCGGATATCGCTGGGAATCTGCGCGAGAGCCTGCCCGTGATGCTCCAAGCTGCGCAAGGCTTTGACAAGGATACGCGACGCTTTGTCTCGCAGACTATCGTTGCGATTCTTAAGTGTGCGCTTCTGCCCAAACGTCCCCAGATCGACATGCCCGCTGCCGGCAAGAGCTTGGCAGAACAGCTCGAGGCTTGGCAGTCCGAGCTCCTGCGCTAACCATTGGTGCAAAGCAACCTGTCCCCGATGCACCAATCTTCGATGCGCCTGGGGCGGGATCGACCGCTATACTGGTTCGTGCCGAAATCGATCTAGAACGGAATGCCGTATATGAAAATCAATCACGCGATTCTGCATATCCTGGACTTTGACTCTGCCGTCAACGTTATGAGCCAGCGCGAGCTCGATATCGAGAGTCGTACCGTGCGCAACTTCGTGACCACACATCTGCGCCGCGCGCGTACCTCGGCCGACAACAAACGCGCCACGTTTGCCGAGAACTCTGCGTTTGGTGGTGAGCTCAAGGGCTATTTCTTTGGTGAGCGTGAGTTCGTGGATCTGTCTCAGCAGATTGCGGAGTTCATCTCTTCCGAACTTACCAAGGCCGAGAAAGCCGAGTCCACTGACGTGCTTGTGGCGGACTTTGATGACGATGAGGATGCCCGCTGGTTTGCCGTGATGCTGCTGGGCTCCAAGCAGGCTTTTATGCACGAGGTGGGTCGCGAAGAGGGCGAGGTGCGCAACGACATTGCGCGCCACTACGCCATTCTGCCGAATCCCTCGCAAAAGGTGCCGAGCTATGCAATCGTGCGTGCAAGCACCATGGAGATCGGCTATGTGGATAAGAAGCGCAAGATTGCCGGCGAGGATCGCATGCTCATTCCCGATGGCCTGCTGCAGTGCGACACGGGGGTATCGGGCAAGGAGGTCATCGACACCGTGACGCGTGTGGTCGAGGAAGTCGCCGAGGAGCACGGTGCCAACACGGCTGTAGCACTCGCCAAGGTTAAGGCCGCTGTTGCCGAGAAAGTTGAGGATGACGAGGAACTGCCCCCTTGGGATATCGTCGATGAGGTCTTTGAGGACGAGCCGGTTATCAAGGAGAGCGTGCGCGCGGCACTGACTGAGGAGAAGGTGCCTGAGCTTGTGCCCGTGGAGCGCAAGCAGGTCGAACGCGCGGCGGTGCGCAATCATAAGATCCGTACCGATACGGGTATCGAGATCAGCTTCCCGGCCGAGATGGGTTCGAACTCCGAGTACATTGAGTTCGTCAATGAGCCCAACGGCCTCATCTCCATCGAACTCAAGAATATCGGCAGCATCGAGAATCGATAAGTTGCGTTACAGGTCGAGCATACGTCAGCGAAAACGACCCAGAGCGAGCAAGGTGACGTGAAAGAGGAGGGCATTGACCTTCTGGTCATGCCCGACGATTGAACGTCAGATTGCCGCTCTGGGTCGTTTGCAGCGTCGACTAGTTACGCGGTTTGGTAAAACCGCGTAACCCTAGAGTTGACGTAAGCCCTCTTCGAGGCCGGTCTTGCTGTCGGTCTTCTCGTCGCGCATCTTGATGGCGCGGGCGGGGACACCGGCCACGACGGCGCCGGCGGGGACGTCCTCGACGCACACGGCGCCGGCGGCAACTACAGCACCCTTGCCCACGTGCACGCCTTCCAGGACCACGGCGTTTGCGCCGATCATGACATCGTCCTCGATGATGACGGGCGTGGCGCTGGCGGGCTCCACAACGCCTGCCAGCACGGTGCCGGCGCCGATGTGGCAGTTCTTGCCCACGGTGGCGCGACCGCCCAGCACGGCGCCCATATCGATCATGGAACCCTCGCCGATAACGGAGCCGATGTTGATGATGGCGCCCATCATGATGACGGCACGGTCGCCAATCTCGACGCGGTCGCGGATGATCGCGCCCGGCTCGATGCGGGCGTTGATGCCCTTAAGGTCGAGCATGGGCACGGCGGAGTTGCGGCAATCGTTTTCAACGTCGTAGTAATCGATGGAATCGGCATTGGCGTCCAGGATGGTCTTGAGCTCGTCCCAGTCGCCAAAGACGGTCTTGCCGCGACGGCCGCCGTAGACATGTGCGTCGCCCCAGGCAACCTTCATGCCCGGCTTCTCGCGCACGTACAGCTTGACGGGCGTCTTTTTGGGCGCGGTGGCGATGTAGTTGATAATCTCCTGTGCATCCATCTCGGCTGCGTTGCTCATTTGCTATCTCTCCTTTGGGTGGATTCGGTTGATACCTGGTTAGGCAAACATGACCTTGTCGAACGTATAGAAGCCGGGTTCGCGGGTGACGAGCTTCTGCGCGGCTGCCAAGGCGCCGTTGACAAAGATCTGACGGCTCGTGGCGCGGTGGGTGAGCGTGACCTCCTCGTCCTGGCCAAAGAAGCTCACCTCGTGCACGCCGGCGACGGTGCCGCCGCGCAGCGAGTGCATACCGATTTCCTTGGGATCGCGTGCTCCGCACATGCCCTCGCGGCCATAGACGGGGTGGTAGCCTGCCTCGGGCTCGGCTTCGACGACGGCGTCGAGCAGTAGCTTGGCAGTGCCGCTGGGGGCGTCGACCTTTTGGTTGTGGTGCGTCTCGACGATTTCGCAGTCAAAGCCGGGCAGCTCGCGTGTAGCCTGCGCTACCAGATGGCGCAGGGCTGCGATACCGATGGAGTAATTGCCCGAGTGCATAACGCGGGTGTTCTGGCCCAGCTCACGCAGGCGGTCCATCTGCTCGGGGGTGTAGCCTGTGGTGCCTGAGACCAACGCCGCGCCCGTGCGCTCGACATAGGCGACGACGGCGTCGAAGGTCGCGACGTTCGAGAAGTCGATGATGACGTCGGCAGCCGGTGCGTTCTCGAGCTCGCTCAAATCGAAGCCAATCTGGGCCACGATATCAAAAACGGGCTGCCCGGCGGCGTCGACAATGCCTTCGGCGGTAGTGCGGATGAGCGAGCCCATGCGGCCCGTTCCCATAATGACGGTCTTAATCAAGTAGACCAGCTCCCTTCAGAGCATCGGTAAGTGCGGCTCGCGTGTCGTCTGCCATGGGGCACAGCGGCATACGGTAGTTTGCCTCGATCATGCCCATCTGGGCGAGCGCTTCCTTGACGGGGATGGGGTTGACCTCGCTAAAGAGGGCGTTGATGAGCGGCTGGCCGGCAATCTGGATATCGCGGGCGCGCGCTACGTCGCCGTCCAGATAAGCGCGGCACATGTCGTGTACAAGCTGCGGCTGCACGTCGGCCCACACGCTGATGGTGCCCGAAGCGCCCAGGCTCATGAGCGGCACGGTGAGTGCATCCTCGCCCGAGTACATGCGGAAATCGTCGGACAGCAGGTGGGCGATCTTGGCCGCGTAGGCGACGTTGCCCGAGGCCTCCTTGATGCCCATGATGTTGGGGTGCGCGGCTAGGCGCTCTACGTTGCGCTCGCTGATACCGCAGCCGCAGCGGCCGGGGATGTTGTACAGGATGCAGGGGATGTCAACGGCATCGGCGACGGTCTTAAAGTGCTGATAGATACCCTCTTCGTTGGACTTGTTGTAGTAGGGGGTAATGAGCAGCAGGCCGTCGGCTCCCAAGCCCTGGTAAGTAAGCGACTTGGTGAGCATGGTCTGCGTGGAGTTGGAGCCTGAGCCGGCGATGACGGGGACGCGTCCTGCAACATGCTTGACCACCGCGGCGACGACGGAGTTGTCCTCGTCATCGGTCATCGTGGCACTCTCACCGGTGGTGCCCAGGGTGAGGATGGCATCGGTGCCATTTTGCAAGTGGAAATCGATAAGGCGCTCGAGCGCGTCAAAGTCGACGCTGCCGTCCTTTTTAAACGGCGTGACGAGGGCGACGATCGAGCCCTCGAGGTTGCGGATATCCATGTTCTTCTCCTTCGCCTCCGCGATCTGGATGCGTTTGTTCCATTGAGCTGCGACTGCCAGGCGCTCGTCTTGGGCGCGACGGCGGGCACTTTCGGCGCGCGACTTGGCCAGCAGCTCGCGGCCGCACGGCAGCACGTCGAGCGTGGCAAAGTAATCGCCCGGGCGCTCGACGCGGCGGATGAGGTCGGCCGCGCCATCGGGGCGCAGCAGGACCTCGGCGGAGCGCAGACGTCCGTTGTAGTTGTAGCCCATGGAGTAGCCATGCGCACCGGTATCGTGGATTACAAGCAGGTCACCCATGTCGATATGCGGCAGCTTGCGATCGATAGCGAACTTGTCGTTGTTCTCGCATAGGTTGCCCGTGATGTCATAGGTGTTCGTGACGGGCGCTGTGGCCTTGTCGGCGCCGCCCGGCTGACCCATCACCGTAATGTGGTGGTAGGCGCCATACATGGCAGGGCGAATCAAATCGACGGCGCTTGCATCGACACCGATATAGTCCTTGTAGATCTGCTTCTCGTGGATGGCCTTGGTGACCAGGCAGCCGTAGGGGCCCAACATAAAGCGGCCCATCTCGGTGCAGATGGCCACATCGCCCATGCCGGCGGGAACCAGGATCTCGTCGTATGCCGCGTGTACTCCCTCGCCGATGGCGCGAATGTCGTTGGCCTGCTGCTCAGGCAGGTAGGGGATGCCGACGCCGCCGGACAGATTGATGAAGGCGACGTGTGCGCCGGTCTCGCGCTCCAGGCGTACGGCAAGCTCAAAGAGGATGCGCGCGAGCTTGGGGTAGTAGTCGTTGGTGACAGTGTTGCTGGCAAGGAATGCGTGGATGCCAAAGTCCTCGGCGCCCTTGGCCTTGAGCATGCGGAAGGCCTCGAAGAGCTGCTCGGTGGTCATGCCATATTTGGAGTCGCCCGGGTTGTCCATGATGCCGTTGGAGAGCTGGAACAGGCCGCCTGGATTAAAGCGGCAGCTGACCGTCTTGGGGATGGGCCCCGCAACGCGCTCAAAGAACTCGATGTGGCTGATGTCGTCAAAGTTGACGATGGCACCCAGCTTGTCGGCGAGCTCAAAGTCGGCAGCCGGCGTGTCGTTGGACGAGAACATGATGTCGTGTCCCGTGATACCCAGCGAACGGGCGATCATGAGCTCGGTATAGCTCGAGCAATCGCAGCCGCAGCCGTATTCGTTGAGAATGGAGATGAGCGCCGGGTTGGGGTTGGCCTTGACGGCAAAGTATTCCTTAAAGCCCGGGTTCCATGCAAAGGCGTCGCGCACTTCTTGCATGTTGCGGCGGATGCCCGCCTCGTCGTATAGATGAAACGGCGTGGGGAACTGCTCGACGATATGCTCGAGTGTCTCTTTGTCCACAAACGGCTGCTTGGCCGCATATGCCTCGTTGGGGGTCAATGCCATGTCCCGTAAACCTCGCTATCCAGACGGCGCCATCTGCGCATCGAATCCGCATAACGTGGACCCAATGTCCGGATAGCGCTCCCGCATTGCTGCAGACAGTCCTGTGGGTGTTTCCCACAGGCCCACCAGGTTGTTCGTGCCCGTAAAACCCAGTTCGGCGGGTTTCGCCTCCCCGCGGGGTCAAAGCCTGCCGGCTCGCCCGCGGCTCTTCGTGCCCGCGCCTCTATCAAGTGGTAACGACCCTACCACGTTGCACTTTACCAAACAAGAGTATTCGTATATAACGTTTAAAAAATGCAGCATCATGCTAGAAACGAGGGCGCCACAATCCTGCGTCACAATAGGTGACAACTGAGTTGCCCCATGAAAGGAATCCCCATGACCGAGCTCCAAGAACTCCGTCGCTATCGTCGCGACCTGCATCGCATTCCGGAGCTCGACTTCGATCTTCCGCAAACTATCGCCTATATCGAGGGCGTGCTCGCTCCGCTTGCCTGCGAGGTGATCCATCCGTGCCCTAGTTGCGTGTGCGCTTTCTTCGACGCTGGCACGGGTGCCTCGCATGCCACGGCGATTCGTGCCGATATGGATGCGTTGCCTATTGCGGAGACGACGGGCGCCGCTTTTGCCTCGACGCATCCCGGCAAGATGCACGCGTGCGGCCACGACGGGCACATGGCTATGGCCCTCGCGGCGGCAACTTTTGTCGACCGTACGATTCGTGAGCAGCCGGGCGTTATTAAGCGCAACGTGCTTTTTGTGTTCCAGCCGGCCGAGGAAACAACCGGTGGCGCTAAGACGGTATGCGAGAGCGGCGTGTTCGAGCGCTACGGGGTCGACCGCATCTTTGGCTTTCACGTGTGGCCCGATCTTCCTGCCGGTACGCTGGCGAGCTGTCCCGGTCCGCTGCTGGCGCGCTCGAGCGAGACGCACATTCATATCCATGGCACGAGCATCCATATCGCCAAGACCTACGGCGTTCCAGTCGAGGAATCACATGACGCAGCGCTGGCGGCGGCAAAGTTCCTGGTTGCCGAGCGCGAGCTGATGGACGAGCTGGGTGCCGATGAGCCCTGCATCGGTAAGTTTGGCCTGCTGCAGGCCGGCACCGTCTGCAATGCGGTGGCGGGGGAGGCCCATGTTGCCGGTAGCTTGCGTGTGTTTACGGACGCCATGTTCGACCGTGCGCGCGAGGGCGTACGCCGTGCGCTCGACGAGGCGTGCACCGCAACGGGCTGTACGTACGATCTCGACTTTGCCGAGGGCTATCCGCCAGTCGATAACGACCCCGAGTTGTTTGCCCACATTGCGCCTGCCTTGCCCGAGTTGCAACTTGTGGACGAGCCGCTGTTAATTGCCGAGGACTTTGCTTTCTATCAGCGCCATCTGCCGGGCGTGTTCTTCTTGCTGGGCACGGGCGTGCCAG
>CABRZJ010000024.1:0-20084 GCA_902475425.1 uncultured Collinsella sp. | reverse complement strand
TCCACCACCATGAAGGCCGCGCTCGTGGGCGAGGACGGCCAGCTGTTGCACACCTGGTACGGCAACAACAACGGCGACATCCTGGGCACGGCCAAGATCATCATGGCCGATTTCTACAATCACATCCCTGCCGGCTGCACCATCGGCCACGTGACCACCACGGGCTACGGCGAGGCGCTGCTCATCGAGGCCCTCAAGGCCGACTCCGGCGAGATCGAGACCGTTGCGCACCTGCGCGGCGCCAAGGCATTCCTGCCCGGCGTCGAGTTTATCCTGGACATCGGCGGCCAGGACATGAAGTGCCTGCGCGTCAAGGACGGCGTGATCGAGCACATCATGCTCAACGAGGCCTGCTCGTCGGGTTGCGGTAGCTTTATCGAGAGCTTCGCCGTCTCTATGAACATGGACGTGCGCGCGTTCGCCAACGCTGCCATCCATGCCAAGGCCCCGGTCGACCTGGGCAGCCGCTGCACGGTCTTTATGAACTCGCGTGTCAAGCAGGCGCAAAAGGAAGGCGCCACGGTGGGCGACATTGCGGCCGGCCTGTCCTATTCCGTCATCAAGAATGCCCTGTTTAAAGTCATTAAGCTGCGTGACCCCAAGGAGATCGGCAGCCAGGTGATCGTCCAGGGTGGTACCTTTATGTCCGATGCCACGCTGCGCGCGTTTGAACAGCTCACCGGCGTTCATGCCGTGCGTCCCGACATCGCCGGCTGCATGGGCGCCTACGGTGCGGCCCTGCTCGCCCGCGATCGCGCCGGCGCCGACGGCACCTCGACCATCCTCTCGGCCGAGGACATCGCGCACCTCACCGTGACGCAAAAGCATGTCCGCTGCGGCCGTTGCTCCAACAACTGCCAGCTTACCGTCAACGATTTTGGCGGCGGCAGGCGCTTTATCACCGGTAACCGCTGCGAGAAGGGTGCCGGCCACAAAAAGCAAAAGACCGAGGCCCCCAACCTCTTCAAAAAGAAAAACGAGCTGCTCTTTAACCGCGAGGTGCTGAGCCCCGACGAGGCCCCGCGCGGCACCGTCGGCATCCCGCGCGCGCTCAACATGTACGAGAACTACCCCTTCTGGCACGCGTTCTTTACGCGCCTGGGCTTTAGCGTGCAGCTGTCCGACCAGTCGAGCAAAAAGACCTACCAGGCGGGCATCGAGTCCATGCCGTCCGAGAGCGTGTGCTACCCGGCCAAGATGAGCCACGGCCACGTGATGAACCTCATCGACCGCGATGTCGACTTCATTTGGATGCCGTGCGTGCGCTGGGAGCGCAAGGAGGATCCGACCGCCGGCAACTGTTACAACTGTCCCATCGTCATGAGCTACCCCACGGCGCTGGCGCTCAATATCGACGAGATCCGTGAGCAGAACATCGAGTTCCTGTATCCGTTTGTGCCGTATCACGACAAGACCGAGCTCAAGCGCCGCCTGTACCAGGTGCTCGCCGTCGACCGCGTGGCCGATGCTGAGGCCGGTCGCGGACGCGTGCGCGGCCCCAAGATCACGCGCTCCGAGGTCGATGCCGCCGTCAACGCTGCCTACGAGGCCGATGCGCGTTTCCACGAGGACATCCAGACCATGGGCGAGGAGGCCCTTAAGTGGGTCGAGGACCACGGTGGCCACGGCATTGTGCTCGCCGGCCGTCCCTACCACAACGACCCCGAGATCAACCACGCCCTGCCCGAGCTTATCTCGAGCTTTGGCTTTGCGGTCTTTACCGAGGACTCGCTCGCGCATCTGGTAAAGCCTGAGCGTCCGATTCGCGTCGTCGACCAGTGGATGTACCACAGCCGCCTGTACGCCGTCGCCCGTTTTGTGACGATGCGCAACGACCTGGACCTGATTCAGCTCAATTCCTTCGGCTGCGGCTTGGACGCCCTGACCACCGACCAGGTGCAGGAGATTCTGGAAGCCAGCGGCAAGATCTACACCGTGCTCAAGATCGACGAGGTGTCCAACCTGGGCGCTGCGCGCATCCGCATCCGCTCGCTCATGGCGGCGCTCAAGGACCAGGAGGCCGAGCGCTTGGCCGAGGCTACGGCAGCGGGCGAGGCCTACGAGCAGGGTGATGCCGCGCCGGTGGCGCCCTCCACGGATGCTCCCGCGTTCGCGAGCCACAAGTACACGTTCGAGGCGCAGCGCGAGAGTGCTTCGACCGCGTGGCCCAAGGTACCCTTTACCGAGCAGATGCGCGACGAGGGCTACACCATCCTGTGCCCGCAGATGGCGCCGATTCACTTTGACCTGGTCAAAGAGGTGTTCCGCGGTGCCGGCTACAACTTGGAGCTGCTGCCCTCGACCGATCACGATGCCGTCGAGGCCGGCCTGCGCTACGTGAACAACGACATCTGCTACCCGTCGATTCTGGTGACGGGCCAGATTATGGAGGCCATTGAGAGCGGTCGGTACGACCTGTCCAAGACGGCCGTGGTCATCAGCCAGACCGGCGGCGGCTGCCGTGCCACCAACTACATCGCACTCATCCGCAAGGCGCTGCGCGAGAGCGGTCACCCCGAGATTCCGGTGATCTCGCTTTCGGCTGTGGCGCTCGGCGAAGATAACCCCGGCTTTAAGCTGACGCCGGCGCTGCTTAAGCAGGCGGTCTACGCGGTACTCTTTGGCGACGTGATGATGCAGATGCTCTATCGCTGCCGCCCGTACGAGGCCACGCCCGGTGCCGCCAATACACTCTACGAGGAGTACATGGCGCGCGCCCGCAAGCTGGCGCCCAAGTTCAACCGCCACAACTACACCAAGCTGTGCCGCGAGGCCATCCGCGCGTTCGATTCCATGCCGCTTGTGGGCGAGGGCACCAAGCCGCGCGTGGGCGTGGTCGGCGAGATCTTGGTCAAGTTCCATCCCACGGCCAACAACCACGTGGTCGATGTCATCGAGCGCGAGGGCTGCGAGGCAGTGGTGCCGGGCCTGCTCGACTTCTTCCTGTACTCCATGAGCAACGCCGAGCTGCAGAAAGACGAGCTGGGAAGCTCTGCTACTACGCGAGCTGGTATGCAGGCGCTCATCAAGCTCGTGGACTGGATGCGCACGCCGGTGGAGGAGATGCTCGAGAAGTCCCGCCGCTTCGAGGCGCCTGAGCGCATCGGCACCATGGCCGACAAGGCCCGCACGGTGCTTTCGGTGTGCAACAACATGGGCGAGGGCTGGCTGCTCACGGCCGAGATGCTCGACCTGATTGACCATGGCGCGCCCAACATCATCTGCACGCAGCCCTTCGCGTGCCTGCCCAATCACGTGGTGGGCAAGGCCGTGATTAAGGAGCTGCGCCGCCAGCACCCCGAAAGCAACATCGTCGCGGTGGACTACGACCCCGGCGCGTCCGAGGTCAACCAGCTCAACCGTATTAAGCTCATGATCAGCGTGGCCAAGGAGAACATGCGCGCCGGTAAGGGCTTTAAGCTCGAGAAGGTGGCGCCGCTCGCCATGGACGAGGTTACCGGCCAGATGCGTGCCCACGACGGTTGCGTGAGCTGCGGGCCGGCCAGCGAAGAGGCCGTGGCATCGGTCGCCGAGCGTCTGGGACGTGGTGTGAAGTAGCTAAATTATTCCGACGCTAACAGCAACTTGCCGAAATAACGTGTGAGGCGCGGTGGCGGCCATCTGGCTGTCGCCGCGCCATCTTTCTCTGGCTTGGTCTGGGGCGGTGCTGACAATGAATGGCGCGGTCAGTGCTCGGCTCAACCCGCTGAGAAGGTGGGGCTGAGCCATTTATTTCGGAAGTGGGGCACAGGCTTGCGGGTGGTGAGTGGGTCACTGATTTGGCAAGAGCCTGCCAGACCCTTGTTGTTTTCTCTCGGAATACTTCAAAAAACATGGGCCGACCTACGCTTCTGTTCTGGCGGAATACGTTGCTGTTTTGCATGGAATTAGCATGCCCGTCATATTCAGTTGGAAAGGTCTCCTTCTTCAGCGCTTTTTAAACATCGGGATAGCTGGCGTGCCTCAAGTTGAATGCAGCTTATCGCGTGATGAGTTTGCGCTTGGACATCGTTTGAATTTGAAGCGCAGTAAAAAGGGATTGATAATCTATCTTGTTTGCCTAGGGAAACGATTTTTACTGGATAGCCTATCCTGATTTGAGACGTTTGCGAGGCTATGGTCAGAATAACCCCATGCTTACGAATGAGAAAATCGGACAAATTGTGCTGGTCTGCTAAGTTAATTCTCTCGTAGCAGGGGAAAAGGCCCAGATGGTTAAATACCGAGTCTATTCTTTTTCGACAATATCGAATGTCACAGGTGTTTGCAATTGGATATTGAGCCACCGCGTTTAGATTCGCTGTTGCGTGACTAGCTAATGGATGATTGCTTTCAACGAGGAGGTTGACTTTGGCGTTAAATAAAAAATGTGATTCAAAAAGATTGGTGTCTACTTGCCCAGCGACAATCGCAATGTCGATTTGTCCGTCAAGTAGAAGGGATAAGCACGTTCCGCCGTCGTCGTATCTGGAAACAGTAAATTTACCACCGTTGTACTTTTCCGAGAGCCGGTTCAATGTAGGCTGATTGAACCAGCTTGGGAGTATTGGTGGTAGTCCGACTGCAACGCGTGTCAAACGTGTCTGGTTTATTTTTATCTTTTCACGCGTGACTTGCGCATACGCTTGAATTGCCTCAATTGAAGCGTATGCATCTAATGCTATAGGAAGGATTTTCTCTCCATAGTTTGTTAGATTTAAAATACCGCCCCTTTTTTCGAACAGCTTCAGACCAAGTTCAGATTCCAATGCTCGAATGCCTTTTGAAACAGCTTGCGGCGAAACGCTTAATATAGTTGCTGCATCCGAGTAATTCTGATAATCAAATACCTTTATGAAATACTGAAGCTGAACAACATTCACCAGAATTTCCTTAGGTTGAATTTTTAATCAGGCTAAGTGTAAATTAAAAAATGTTAAACAAGTCAAACAAATTGTTTCCTCTAGTACAAAAAGTTATCAAACAGCTTTTGACTTTTTGACCAAAGTATAACTAGGCCTAGAACGAGAAAGGAGCCATTGTGGATTGGATACAGCCAACTCAAACACCTAACGATATTGCTTTGCTATCAAGTTGGTGTCCTTGTCAGGGCGCAAAATGTCAAGGGCGCTGCAATCCCTGGGGGATGTGTGCCGTGTACACGGGCGGGAATTGCCGCGCATTTCAACATTGCGGTATACACGTTAGCTAGGAGCTCCGATGGAATATATTCAAAATCCAGTGAATACTCAGATGCCTGCTTCGTCTCGAGATATTTCTACGTGTGTGTCCTGTGCAGCACATATTTGTTGGAGTTATTCAGGGGGAGGACCGTGTGGCCTGAGGATCTGCATTACCAAATTTTGTGGCTGGAATTACTCCTAATGGCAGGTTGAAATACTGAAATATGCAACGGAGTAGAAATGAAACAGTCTCGCTTTAATGTAATCGATAAAGGGAATCAACCTACGCTGGCATATAACTCGTACTCTGGTGCAATCGTTGCGTTGGATGCAGAATACGAGAAGGGGCTTTTTGAGAATGGAGCTAATTGCCCTTCGGAAATTGTCGATAATTTGACGGACGCGGGGCTGTTGGTTCCCGACGGACTTGACGAGATCGAACATTTAAAAGAGATATCGTTGGCCTGTCGCATGCAATCAAAATCGCTTTCATTTACGATAGCCCCGACATTGAATTGTAACTTCAGATGTCCGTATTGTTATGAGAACGGCAAGCGTTATGGCTCAATGAGCGACCGATGCGTCGATCAGGTAATAAAGCATATCAATGGCATGGTTATAGACAATCAGGCGGAAAGTTTGCAGATTGCCTGGTATGGCGGCGAGCCTTTATTGGCGATTGAGACGGTGGAGAAGATTACGCGCGGAATCCGAAGTGATGAAATCTTATTTAACGCCAGCATGGTGACCAATGGCTATTTCTTAGATGGGAAAACGGCGGAGTTGCTTGCAAAAAATGGGGTTACGCACGTTCAGGTAACTGTCGATGGTCCGCCTGAGATACACAATCGAAGAAGATGTCTTCCTTCTGGCGGCGATACGTTCAACCGTATTATTGATAACGTAAAAAGGGCTAGTGCGTACTTTGATGTCATCTTAAGAGTCAATGTTGATCCGTCGAACGGTGATCAGATTGATCGTTTGGTTGATTCGCTTGATCGTAAAGGTCTTCGTAATAAAGTAAAACTATATTTAGCGGCAGTAGATGATATAAATGGGACGTGCGCTAACTCTCCATGCTATTCAGAGGATGAATTTGCTTCGATTGAAGCATCCTGTCTGTCTCGCTACAAAATGACAGGGTACATGGATCCATTTCTTCCAGGCTTTAATCCGACCATATGCGGAGCCGTCAATAAATATTCAGAAGTTATTGGACCAGACGGTTCCTTATATAAATGCTGGAATGAAATAGGATATTCCGACAGAAGCTATGGGAGCATCTTTGAAAATGTAACGAGTAGCGCATCCGAAGTTTCCATATGGAATGCTTACGACTTTTGTTCAGATTCAGAATGCCTTAACTGCTCACTTCTTCCTATGTGCATGGGTGGCTGTCCCTTCACCAGGCTGTATGAAAATAAGACAAGCTGTGTATCCGCAAGAAAGAACTGTATAAAAGTAATGAGGGCGGCCTATGATCTCAAACATAAGAAGTGATGCGGACTCAACGGCGCTCTTCGATTATCTGCCATATTTCAGACTTGGGTTTTCTTCCCAATTGCTTCTGGTTATAGTCTTCGCGTTGTGCTTAATAATATCTGGAATGATGGCTTCTGTATCCCCGCTGCTTACGAGCGCTCTGGTTGACAATATATCTAAAAAAACATCTTACGATACTATCATGATTAGCAGTGCTCTGATTGGTTTTGCGGCACTAATCGATATTGTTGTTAGTTATTTAAGCACCCTTCTTTCAATGCGGATAACGACCGTGGCTGCATTCTCGATTGTTCGAAGTAAAATCGATGAGCTCGTTCGGATGCCTTTTGAGTTATATTTTGAGCAGGAGTCAGCTGAAAAAACTCAACAAATTTGTTCGGATGCCAATACTGTGGCTTCCTTCGGATTGTCGATGCTCCAGACGGTACTTCTTGCGGTTGTCCAGCTAGGTATCAGTTTTATTTTTCTCTATGGATGCTCCGTAGCGCTCTTTTGGGTTTCCGTGACATTTTGCATCTTGTATGCAATTGCATATGCTTTATTCAAAAAACCGCTTTTTGTTTCAGGTCTGACCTTTAAGGAAGAGCAGTCCCTGTATTTCGGAAAAGTGGAGTCCGTACTTGCGCATCAGAGATTTTTGTATGTTAATGTGCTATTCGAAAGAGCATTGAAATCCATAGATAGCTTTTTTTCGTCTTTGCTGCACGCCGGAGTCGCCTATCAAAGTGTCGTTTCGAGATTTCAGGCAACGGATTCCTTTGCTGCAGCTGCGTCCCAGGTGACTATTCTTTTGATTTCGGCTTTCTATGTAATGCATGGAAGCATGAGTGTAGGCCAACTTGTTGCCGTTTCGAGCTACATGGCTTTAATGCTATCTGCCGTGAGGTCAATCTACGGTATAGGTAGTAGCGTACAAGACTGCCTCTCATCGATATCTCGTCTAAATGCCTCTAAATTGCCTTTGGCTGCTGCTGGAGAGGAGATCTTGGAGATCGATTACATCGAACTGCACAATTTTGGTTTTACATTAAATGAAAAGTGTCTCTACAATAACTTGAATCTCAGGTTTGACAAAGGAAAGCTCTATGCTGTTGTGGGGATTAATGGCTCGGGCAAAACGACCCTTGCGTACTTATTAATGGGTTGTTTCAATTCGGGTTACGGTGGGGCTATTTCCTACAACGGTAAGGCCCAAGAAGAAATCAACTGTGAGCTCCTTAGGCGGAATCTAGTTTCGTTTGCTGAACAAAACCCAATATCAGTAAAGGATTTTCTTAGCGATAGAAATTTTCCTTCTATCGAAAAGAAGAGGTGCGGAGGAATGTCTCCTGGGGAACTGAAACAATTGGAAATTAGGCGGGTCTTGGAAAAGAAGGCAGACGTCTACTTATTCGATGAGCCAACAGCATCACTTGATATTGCTCATAAAGAAGCTCTGATAAATGCTGTGAAGGAACTGCGCAAGCACAAGATTGTCATTGTTATTACACACGATATGGACCTAATAACAGCTAGTGATGAGGTGGTAGAGCTTGGGAAAAGCGACTGAAATAATGCGGCTGGGGGCACGTTATCTACTGGGTACGATGGTTGCTAGCGTGCCGTGGGCTATTTGGGTTATTGCAAAAGGATCCCCCGCTTGGCTGTGCTCTACAGGGGCGCTCTTTTGTGCGTTGGTAGTCTATCTTTTTGCAACTCGGGGCGCTGTTTCCTGTGATAAGTCCAAGCGGCGTGGGATTCTTTTGGGATGGCAGTTCATTTTCATCGTATTTATTATTATGGCCGCTATGCTCGATATAGGTGGAAAATCAATATCCAGATGGGTATTGGTTTGTTCGGTTTCAGTTTTGCATGAGCTGTTATTTAGATACGTATTTTTATTTGAATACACAATCGTCGGAATAGTTCGGCCGTTTTGCATAAGGGCATTTATACAGTCGATGCTATGGGCATTGCTTCTCGTGACTCAACAGTGTTTAATCGGGGCACCCACAAATTACATCATTGCAATGATGGGGGGCTATCTTTGTCTGGGCCTTATTTTTGCGCTGCTCGTGCGAAAAACAGGGACAGTGTGCCCGTCTCTTTTAGCCATGATGTTTCTGAATTTTATCAACATCCTAGCTCTTTGAATTACGGACATAATCTTCAAAATCTTCAGGTGTTGGCGCCTTGGCCGACAAGGCTCGCACGGTGCTTTCGGTATGTAATAATATGGGCGAGTGCTGGCTGCTCACGGCCGAGATACTCGACCTGATCGCGGTGCGCCCAATATCATCTGCACGCAGCCCTTCGCCTGTCTGCGATTTGGTTAGCGAGGACGCCGTGGTATCGGTCGCCGAGCGTCTGGGACGCGGCATTAAGAAGTAACATGCCTGCTTTAGGCTGGCATGAGACAAACGGGTGGCAGTCATACCGGCTACCACCCGTTTTTACTGGATATATGTTGCGTAAATGGCCTTGCCGACGCCTTTCGTGGACTCGGATTTCGGAAGTGCGGGAAAAACTCCGAACCTCCGAGCACACTGCTCTTTTACACTCTTGTGACCTGCGGTTTTGTTGCTAAAAAAGTCGGTCTGGTCGGCGGAACTCAGTTTTTCACCGCACTTCCGAAAACCGCGGTCTCGCAATATGAAAAACGCCTCCATAACTCTGGGTTAATGGATAAGTGTGGCCGTTCGTCGAATATCACTGTCCGTTTATGGAACCTATCTCCAACGGGTCGTAGCCATATGGTTTGATGTTAGAAACACATAGTTGCCGCCGGGCTGCGGGTGACGTTTGCTCTGATATCGGAGGTGCCAAGTATGTTTCGCGCTCCGTTAAATAACTATCGGTTGGGCTAACATGGGTCGCCGTGCTATTTCGATAACCCTTGCAGTGGTCTGCCTGGCTGTGCTCCTGGGCGCTACGGGGCTGTTTGCTATAAGTCGAGAAACATCCTATATGCAGGAATGTGCTTCCGAAGGCTTCGCCATTGACGGTTACTATCGGGATGACAAAGCAGGCTTGGAAACCCTGGCCTTTCTTGAAGAGGATAACCATCGATGGCAGTTGGTCGGCAAGGGCGGCGGCTGCGTTGATGGACAGTTCGAGCGTATGGACGACCCCAACATCCTGATATTAAAGAAGGAAAACGGCGAAGAATTTGGTACGGTCCACGTGGCGTATATTTCGCGCCGACGCGATCAGGGCTTGCTCTACCTATTTAGAGATACCAGGGTGACCCGTTTTTATCTGGTGAGTACCGGTCCGGCGTTTACAGTGGAGTCTGGCGATGTCGATGCGGACAGCTGATTCACGGCAATAAAAAGTCGAGCAGGGCGCGGGTGTGAACTGCACCCCGCAATTTGCTCGTGTCCGTATCGCGTCTGCGCCTCGTCGTAGCTCGCGTCCGTGCGAGCGCTCATCCCGCGTCCGCATCACTGCACATCAAACTCCACACGATCGAGTTCGGGCACGTTGAGGTCGATGAGCTTGCGGGCGACGTGACGGTCGTGTGCCCTAAGCGCCTCGTCTGTCGTCACATGGGCGACAATCTCGCGCTCGACGATACCCTCCTCCTCGCCTTCGGTAGCCGAGGTCTCGACGGCGACGGTGTAATCCTTAAAGCCTGGCAGCACCGCGGCGAGCTCGCGCGTAGTTTCGGTGACGCCGTAGCCGTCCTGTATACCGGCCTGCGCCGAGCCAATGGAGCCAGCCGTCATAACGATGCAGGGGATGGCAAAGATCACCGTGCCCACAACGATGCGGCGGCGCACCTTGTGTGACAGCTCATCGACCTCGGCATTTTCTTCGGCAGTTACAATGCCGTCGCCGTTAAGGTCGCGCTTGAGCGGCACACGCAAAAGAAGCAATACGGCTTCGGCCGCCAGTGCGATAAAGACGACGTTGATGCCAAACTCGTAGAGCGCCGAGAGAAACAGCGACCCGCTCGCGATGGCGATGCCGTAACCCGCCGCGCACAGGGGCGGCATGAGCGCGGTCGCCACGGCCACGCCGGCAATGAGCGTGGCGGGTTCCTGGTCGCGCGAGTTGCCCAGCCCGCCCGCAAAGCCGCCCGCGAGCGCGACGGCAAGGTCCCATACGGTGGGTGTCGAGTTGTCGATGATGGCGGCCGTGGTGGTGCCAAGGGGCGAGAGCTTAAAGTACAGCGTGGATGTGATCAGGCAAAAAGCCATCTGCAGCGCGAGGCCGGCGACGGCCTCGACGGCAATCTCGCGATCGAGCGTGGCAATACCGTATGCCATGGCAAGAACTGAGCCCATGAGCGGGCAGATGAGCATGGCGCCCACGATGGCAATGTCCGAGTCGATATCGAGGCCGATGCTCGCGATGAGCATGGCGATGATGAGGATGCACAGGTGCGAGCCGGTCAGGCGCGCCCCGTTTACAAAGCGTTTGCGGATCACGTGATAGGGTGCACGACCCTCGCGAATGTTGAATGCCTGCTTCAAAAAGCGACTTGCCTGCTCAGTCGCCTTGCTATGGGCTGGACGGATGCCGTGGCGCCGATGATGGCGCTCGCGCAGTCGCTTGATCTGTTGTTTGTCGAGTTCCATGCTTACCTCGTTTGGCGTCCGGGCCGTTTCTCACGTCCATCGTCCTTACTCTACACCGCGCTGAGTGAAGTGTCAGGCGAGGCTTGGTGACCTGGAGGCCAGGCCAATCGGCGTGGTTCCAAATGCCATGAGAGTCTACTAGCACAAATAGACATAAAAAGCGCGGAGCCGGATAGATTCCGACCCCGCGCTTTGCGTTGATGCGTTGTGGTTCGGCTTAGCCCAGCAGGCTCAGGCCAACAGAGACAAACGCCAGGATAACGCCGACGATGGACTCGCCGCCGAGCAGGCCGCTGGCGACGACCAGGCCCTGCTCCTGGAAGGCGGCGTCCTTGGCGGCCTTCTCCTTGTCCGAAAGACCGGCGGCGGCGTCGCGGCGAGCGGCCCACTTGTCGTAGGCGAGCTTAACGCAGGAGCCCAGGAAAGCCGTGAGCGACATATAGAACGGCAGGTACACGCCCAGGCCGATCATCATGGCCGGAATGCCGAGCCAGTACATGACGATGCCGGCGATAAAGCCGCCCGCAAACCACGGCACGCTCGGGATGCCCGAGACCATGGTGGCGACCACGCTTGCCTGTGCGGCCACAAAACTCTTGTCGGGGCCAAAGGCGTCCGGACCATAGGCGGTGACGAGCGCGACCATGACGGCGGCGGCGACCAGGGCGCCCACGATGCCGCCAATGGCCTGGCCGACCCACTGCGCGCGCGGGTTGGTGCCCAGCACGGCGCCGGCCTTGAAGTCGTTCATGACGTCGCCCGCAAGGCCGCACGCCACGGCCACGATGCCGGCGATAAAGAACAGCTTGACCTGAGCGAGCTGCGCGAAGGCGGCAACGATGAGCATGACGATGAGGCCGAAGATCTCCATGGGGTCGATGCCCGTCTGGCCGCAGCTCTGCGCGCTCATGATGGTGGTGACAAAGGTGAACAGCGTGACGATGACGGCCGGAACGGGGCCAAGGTCGAGCACGATGGCGATGATCACGGCGATGGCGGCAGCGCCCAGGCCGATGATACCGGCGTCGAGTTTAAGGGAGCCCGAGATGAGCGACTGCTCGTCGGTGTCGGTGGAGCTGTCGGCGGCGAGGCCGCGGACGATACCGGCGACCTGCGGAAGGATGTCCTTGAGGACGACGGCGACGCCAAAGCCCATCATGAGGCCCATACCCAGGGACTTGACGATGCCCTGTGCGGTCATAACGTCAAACAGACCGGCAGCGGTGCCGCCGACGATGATGCCAAAATTGCCCAGCAGCGCGCCGGCAAACCAGAACGCGACGGGGGCGAAGCCCACCAAAAAGCCGATGGACAGCAACATGGGCGAGTTGTAGATGGCAAAGGTCACGCCGGGGATATTGAGCGTGCACAGCATGCTGGGCACCACGCCCAGAGCGTCGCGCAGCACGCTGTAGATGCCGGCGATGGCCATGGAGCCAAAGAGCTGCTTGCCGGTCTTGCCGCCGGCCTCGGTCGCGCGCAGGGTCTGAGCTGCGGCGTTGCCGGTGGGGAACTCAAGCGCGGCGTCCACGATAAAGTGACGGTGGATGAGTGCCGTGGCCAGCAGGCCTAGGATAGTGCCGGCGAGTGCCACGATAAACATGTCGAGCCAACTGATCTGGTCGGCATAGCCCAGCATCCAGGCGCCCGGGATGGTAAACGCCAGACCGCCAGCGACCATGGCGCCTGCGGACATGATGGTGTGGGTGACGTTGGCCTCGTTGAGGCTGGCGTTGCCCATGAGCTTCAGGAAGAACAGCGAAATGACGGCAGCGAAAATGATCGGCCAGGGGAGGGCGCCCATCTTGAGGGCGGTGTAGGCCGAGCTTGCCGTGATGATCACGCAGCCAAGGACGCCGATGACGACGCCGCGCAGCGTGAGTTGCCCGCGCATCGAAGCGCGGTTCGAGGGATTGCTCATATAAAACTCCTTTGCGTATATCCGCTTCCCCCGGGAGCGCCGTTACGGATACGGCGCGGGAAGTCGGGTTACCAAGGGCCGCCGCGTGAGCTCGCAAACGACCGCGCACCAGTATAGCCGCAAGCTAGTCATTTTGGGATGACTGGTTTAGGTAGGCGATATACTGCTGGGCAGACGAAAGGAGCGCCGACGATGCTTAATGGGTGCGCATATATATTGACGGTCGACGTGGGCAACACGTTCATTCGCTTTGGCCTGTTTGCAGAGGATTCGGCCGCGGCGCAGGAATGTCCGCTTGCGACGTGCGAGATCACCACGCCGTCGAGCATCACGGCAGACGAGGCGCGCATGCGTCTCGTGCAGGTCATGGCCGCACTGGCGGCCGATGCGGGCATGCCGGGCGCGCTTGTGTCCACGGCTGCTGTGCTGAGCTGCGTGGTCCCGGCGCTCGAGCGCCCGTGGAAGGCGGCACTTTCCCGTACCTGCACGGGGCGCGTGCTCACGGTGGGGCCGGGACTTAAGACCGGCATGCCCGTGCACTACGATGACCCGGCCGAGATCGGTCCCGACCGCATCGCCGACGCCGTGGCTGCCCGCGCCGTCTACGGCTCGCCGTGCATTGTGATCGACCTGGGCACGACGACCAATATCGAGGTCATCGACGCACACGGCACCTTTGTCGGCGGCGTTATCGCGCCGGGGCTGGCGCTCGGCGCCCGTTCGCTCTCGGCCGCTGCGGCGCGCCTGCCTCAAGTTGAGCCCTCGGCGCCGACACACGTCATCGGCCGTAACACGCGTGAGGCCATGCGCTCGGGCGTGGTTCTGGGCGAGGTGGCACGCATCGACGGCATGCTCGACATGGTGCTCGCCGAGATGCGTGCGACCAAGGCCGCGGGGGAGGGCGATGTGCCCATCGTCATTACCGGCGACGATGCCGAGGCGCTTGCGGCGCTGGTCGGCCATAGCCTGACGGTCGACGATGCGCTGACGCTGCGGGGCCTCGCCGAGCTCTACCACATCAACCAAAAGCCCCGCCGCGCGTAAAAGTGAGGGCGCTGGTGGGACAAACGCCTCTACCTTTCACCTGCTACAATGGGTCAAACTATTGCGATTACGGAGGTGTCTGCCATGTCGGACGATCTTCATCAAACTTCGTCAGGCAAGCGCCTGGACGTCATTAGCTGGGACGAGTTCTTTATGAGCGTGGCCATCGCCGCGCAGCGTCGCAGCAAGGACCCCAACACGCAGGTGGGTGCGTGCATCGCCAGCACCAACCACCGCATCCTTTCGGTGGGCTACAACGGTACGCCCTCGGCGCTCAACGACGACTTTTTCCCGTGGGGTACGAGCGACGACCCGCTGCAGGACAAGCACAACTACGTGGTCCATGCCGAGGCAAACGCCGTGCTCAACTACCGTGGCTCGCTCAAGGACCTCGAGGGTTCCACGGTCTACGTCACGCTGTTCCCGTGCCACGACTGTGCCAAGATCCTGGCGCAGGTAGGTGTGGGCGAGGTCGTCTACCTGGACAACAAGTACGCCGACACCGATGATGGACGCATCAGCCGCCGCATCCTCGACTCCTGTGGCATCAGCTACCGCCAGGTTATCGTCGATGTTCATATCGGCACCGAGGGGCAGGCTCAGCAGTAGCGCGTGTCAACGCCAGCTGGCAACAAAAGGCAGCCAAAAGAGCCCCGTCCCAAATTGACTACTCGTGAAAGTCGCGTCTGCGCGCATGGACGGCTCGTGAGCGGGTACATGGCTGTAGTAACATAGCTTCTGTCCGCGGGCGCGCCCGCGTAATTGTGAGAAAGGAGCCCCTGTGGCTGTTAACGAAGAGCTGCTTAAGAAGGTTCTTGAAGAGATTCGCCCCAACCTGCAGGCCGACGGCGGCGATATGGAGTATGTGGGCGTTGACGACGAGGGCGTCGTCAAACTGGAGCTGCAGGGCGCTTGCGCCGGCTGCCCCATGAGCTCGCTGACCCTGTCCATGGGTATCGAGCGTATCCTCAAGGAGCATGTGCCCGGCGTTACCCGTGTCGAGCAGGTCAATGCCTCCGGCGAGACCGACGACCTGTACGACGAGTACGCGCCGTTTTAAGATGCGAAAGCTGCGGACGGCATACTCCGCATAGACGTTACGCCCAAATATGCGGCTGCGAGCGCAAGGCCCGCGGCCGCATTTGTATGTAGGGAGTAGGAGGGTCGACATGCTCAACGACTTCTACCATATGCTTGATCCTGTCGCGATCTCGGCGGGCCCCATCACCATCTACTGGTACGGCCTGGCCTACGTGGTCGGCGCTCTGCTCACGGCGGTCGTCATGTACCGCACACAGCGTCGCTGGGGCTTTAACATCACGATTGACGACCTGACGAGTGTCGTGGTCGGCGTGGTCTTTGGCCTCATTATCGGTGCGCGCCTGTTCTACGTCGTCTTTTACGGTGATGGCTACTACTGGGCGCACCCGCTCGAGATCTTTGCCACCAACGAGGGCGGCATGAGCTTCCATGGCGGTTTGGTGGGCGGCATTATCGGCGGCATCATCGTGTGCCGCATGTATAAGCTCGACGCATGGACTTTGGCAGACCTTGCCGTCATAGGCGCGCCGCTGGCCTTGTGCCTGGGCCGTTGTGCCAACTTTGTCAACGGTGAGCTGTGGGGCAAGCCGACCGATCTGCCCTGGGGCGTGGTCTTCGGTGGCATCGCGGGCGATATGCCGCGTCACCCCTCCCAGCTCTACGAGGCATTTCTTGAGGGCATTGTGCTCTTTTGCATTCTGCAGGTGCTCAGCCGCAAAAAGCCGCTACTGCCCCAAGGCACGTTTATGGGCGTGTTCGTAATGGGTTACGGCATCGTCCGCTTCCTCATTGAGTTTGTGCGCGTGCCCGATGCGCAGCTGGGCTATCTGCTGGGTGGCGTTATCACCATGGGCCAGTTGCTGAGCCTGCCGCTCGTAATCGCGGGCCTGGCGCTCATCATCTTTGCTCGTCGCCGCAACCGGCCCCAGCGCATCTACCTCGACGCCTAACTACCACAAAGGGGACAGGCACCTTTGTGGTGGTCTTGCCGAGTTTGATAGGTTTCTAGAAAGGCTTTCGGACTGTGAAGGATTCCGACCTCTCCACAACGGCTGCGCGCGACGCTGCCCGCATCGTCTGGTTTAAGCGCTACCCCGCCAAGCAGACGCTCATCGCATTTTTGCTCGCGCTGTTGGCGACCACGGCGTTTTCCATCGATCCCGCCCCGGTGTCGAGCAACGCAGTCTTGGCGATTGACCCCAAAGCCTCGGGCATGCTGTACGTGTGCTACGAGGTGCTCCTTTCGTTTGCCGGCCATACCGACGCGGTCATGCTGCTTGCACTTGCCTGCCTGCTCACCTTGCCGTTTCGCTACGTGTTCTTTGGCCGTGGCGACACCTGGCGTCCATCGATCATTCTGCCGTCGCTGTTCTTCGCCATCTGCATGGTGTTCGGCCGCAGCTACGACCTCACCGACTCGGCCGAGATTGTCCTTGGCGACAAAGCCCGCATCGTCTGCGCCTGGATTGGCGGCGCGGGCTGGATGCTCTTAGCGATCGTGGCCTTCTATTTGGCTTTTGAGTGCCTGGATTGGCTGAGCTCTCGGCGCATTCCGTTTTCCGAAGCGCACTTTGGCCGCGTATGGCGTGTGACTCACGCCGTGCTCTCGGTCCATCCCTTTGCCGGGCCCTTCCTGGTGCTTATGATCGCCTGGGCGCCCACGCTCATCGCTTCGCTGCCCGGCCTTTTTATGGGAGATACGGGTGCGCAGATTCGCCAGTGGTTCAACTACCCCAACGGCACGAGTGACTACCTGCGTCTGCTCAATCCCAATGTGTTGCTCAACGGACATCACCCCGTGGTGCACACGGCTATTATCGGCTCGTGCGTTCAGCTGGGGCTTTCGCTGTTCAACAGCGCTAACGCGGGCCTCATCATCTATACCTGCGCTCAGTTTGTCATCACGGCTGCCTGCATGGCCTATTCCATCTCGTCGCTGCGCAAACTGGGCGTGAGCCTGCCGGTCCGCGGTGCGATCCTGCTGTTCTTTGCGTTTATGCCGATGTTCTCTAACTACGCGGCGTTGCTCACCAAAGACGTGCTCTTTGCCGACGCGTTCTTGGTGCTGCTGGTACAGACCGTCAAGCTCGTGGCATGTGGCTTGCCCCGTCGTGATGCCAATGTCGAGCGAGCGGGCGAGAAAGCCCCCGTGCTCTTTGCGCGCCACGACTGGCTGCTGCTTGCTCTGGGCGCCATGGGCTCCACGTTTCTGCGTAACGGCGGCCTGGTGTTTCCCCTGGCGGCATGCGTAATCGCGGCGGCGTTTTGCGCATGGGACGCGCATGTGGCTCATCGTGCAGCCAAGCAGGCTGGTGCTGCGCCTTCGGGCGGCATCCCGCGTTTCCGCTGGGTGGGAGTTCTTGCGGTGCTTGCACTCTGCCTTGCCTCTAATATGTACTTCACCAAGGTCTTTATGCCAGCGCACGACATCACGCCTGGTTCCAAGCGCGAAATCCTTTCGATTCCGTTCCAACAGACGGCTCGTTTCGTCCAAAAGCACGACGGCCTTAACTCGGGCGTCAACCCTACGGTTAAGGAGGACGGCACCATCGTGGAAGCTCCTTGCGACGGTTCGGTGACCGACGAAGAGCGTGCCGTGATCGATCGTGTACTCAAGTACGAGAACCTGGGCCGCCGCTACAACCCCGACAAGTCCGATGCCGTCAAGAATTGCTTTAACGAGTACGCCTCGCAGGAGGACATCAAGGCCTATTTTGAGGTGTGGGCCCAGATGTTCAAAAAGGACCCCGGGTGCTATATCTCGGCGCTCATCAATAACTACTATGGGTATTTTTATCCGAGCGCTCGCGACGCATGGGTCTACAGCACGGCGCGCAGTGCCGAGATCATGGCGAAGCCCGATAACCTCAAGTACTTCGACTTCCATCCGGTCGATAGCAAGGTTGTGCGCTGGTGCGACCACCTGATCAACCTGTATCGCGTGGCAGTACAACGCATCCCGTTTATCTCGCTCACCATGAGCTCGGCCACCTATGTGTGGATCATGATCGCCGTGGTGGTCTATCTGCTACGTCGTCATTCGTGGCGCGGGCTGGCCATTTGGGTGCCGCTGCTGGGCGTGCTTGCCGTGTGCCTGATTGGCCCGTGCAACGGCTCGACCTACATGCGCTACCTGTATCCGGTCATCGCCTGCATGCCCTTCGCCATCGGCGCCACCGTCACCCGCAGCGACTTCCTCTGGTCCTAACTTGGTGCATTGGGGGTCAGGTTTCTTTGCACCAAAGGGGTCATCATCACGACGCCTTCATTTTGGGGTTTATCTCGCAGGCCAGTAGGTATATCATAACGACGTTTGTTTATATTGCCCGAGCATCTGCGCTGGGCTTTAGGTCGAAACCGATAGGAGACACGTATGTCCGGACACTCTAAGTGGGCCACAACCAAGCATCGTAAGGGCGCGCAAGACGCCAAGCGTTCCGCCCTCTTCTCCAAGCTGAGCCGCAACATCACCGTTGCTGCCCGTCTCGGCGGCGACCCGCTGCCCGAGAACAACGCCAGCCTCGCCGCTGCCGTTGCCAAGGCCAAGGCTCAGTCCATGCCTAAGGACAAGATCAAGTCCGCTATCGACAAGGCTTTTGGTTCGGGTGCCGATGCCGCCGTCTACGAGAACATCGTGTACGAGGGCTATGGTCCCGCCGGTGTCGCCGTCTACGTCGACTGCCTGACCGACAACCGCAACCGTACCGCCGCTGATGTCCGTTCCGCCTTCTCCCACGCTGGTGGCAACCTGGGCACCTCCGGCTCCGTCGCCTTCCAGTTTGAGCGTAAGGGCCAGATCGTCGTCGCCAAGGAGATCCTGGACGAGAACGCCAAGAAGGAGACCATGATCGCCAACGGTGCTGCCGGTGACGAGGATGAGTTCATGATGGCCATCGCCGAGGCCGGTGGCGAGGACTACGAGGACGCCGGCGAGGAGTGGATCGTCTGGACTGCTGCCAACGACGTTATGGCTGTCTCCAAGGCGCTCGAGGAGCAGGGCGTCCAGGTCAAGGGCTCCGAGACCACCATGGTCCCGACCACCCCGACCGAGGTCTCCGGCACCGACGCCAAGAAGGTTCAGCGCCTCATCGACCGTCTTGAGGAGCTCGACGACGTCCAGGATGTTTACAGCACCATGGACATGACCGACGAGGTCATCGCTGCCCTCGAGGAGGAGTAGCGCCCGCACGGGTTAAGCCGTGCATATCTGGGCATAATGAAGCGAGCATGCAAGCCTCGTGGAATAGATGAGCCGGATCCGCGTGCGTAGAGCACCGGACCCGGCTCTTTTATAATGATGCGAACCGTTTTGCATTTCGAGAGCCGAGATTTGAAGGGAGCGCCGCGTGCGCGTACTCAAACGAGCCCTAGCGATCGTGTATCTTGCCGCCACCATCGTGGCGCTGGGTACGCTTGTCTGCCAGTTTTGGGGGCCGTATACGTATCGCTTTATGCTGCTGATGCGCGACCCCATGCCGCGCATTGTCGTGACGGCATGCGGCGGAGTTGTGGCGATCGGCGTGCTGGTAAGCTTTTTCCGCCTGATGTTCGCCCGTCGCGAACCGTCCTGCGTGCATCCGGCGGGGGAGCGCAATATCGAGGTTACCCTTGCGGCGCTTTCTTCGTGTGCCAGGGCTGCTGCCGAGCGCGACGACCGCGTGATGGTCGAGCATGTCGAGGCCCGCGTCCAAGGCCCCGACGATTCGCACGTCCGATTTAAGGTCGAGGCTATCGCGCTTGACGATAAGGACGTGGCATCTCTGGCTACCGCGATGCAGCAGCGCATCGAGGAAGCTTGCGACACCATGCTCGGCACGCCGGGTACGACCACGCGCGTCCGTTTTTTGCCGT
>CABRZJ010000023.1:0-20291 GCA_902475425.1 uncultured Collinsella sp. | reverse complement strand
CCCACGACCAGCACGATGAGCGCAATGAGCGCGGGACCCGTAATGCGCCCGAGTACGCGCGTGATAACGCCCGGACGCAGCGTGAGCGCAAACGCGACGACAAAGAAGCCAACGGCAAACACCAGGCGAGCCGTGCCGAGTGAAACGCCCTCGGGCAGTAGCGGCACCAGCATCTCAAACGCCGTGGAACTCGTACGCGGAATGGCAAGGCACGGACCGATTGCCAGATATACTGCCGCAACAAAGAACTCGCCAAACTTGGGGTGCACGCGGCCGGCAAGCTCGCGCGCCGTTCCGGCAAGCGCCACGGCAATAAAGCCCATGACGGGCAGGCCGATGGCGGCGATGAGAAAGCCGAGCATGGCGACCGGCGTGGCAGAACCAGCCTGCAGCGCCAGCAGCGGCGGAATAATGAGGTTGCCGGCGCCAAAGAGCATCGAGAACAGCGCAATGCCGACGGTAACGACATGGTCGGAGCGCAAACCGCGCGGAGCGGATGAGGCCATATGCACACCTTTCGGGTCGAAACAAAAACGGGACGGGCAAAAGGCCCGTCCCGCAAGTATATACGCTCTAGCAGGCTAAATCGCGCAAAGCGTCAATCGCGGTGTCGACTTCCTCGTCCGTGTTGAAATACCCAAACGAGAAGCGGACGACGCCCTGGCGCTCGGTCCCCAGCGCGCGGTGCATGAGCGGAGCGCAATGGGCACCGGGGCGCGTCGCAATCCCCCACCCTTGCATGAGCGCGTCCGAAATCTCGGCAGAGTCGATATCGGCTACGTTGAGCGACACAATCGCAGAGCGCGCCTGCTGGTCAAAGGCACCGTAGAGCTTAATCCCCGGAATCTTGCGCACACCGGCAAGGAAGCGATCAGCGAGCGCACGCTCGTGGGCAGCAATCGCCTCGACCCCACCCTGGGCCTCGATAAAGTCGAGGCCGGCAGAAAGGCCCGCGATGCCGTGGCCGTTGAGCGTGCCCGCCTCAAGGCGCGTGGGCCACTCAAGCGGCTGCAGCGCATCGAAGCTGTGCACGCCCGTGCCGCCCATGGCCCACGGAGCCACGTCAATGCCCTCCGCCACGGCCAGGCCGCCGGTCCCCTGCGGACCCATGAGCCCCTTGTGGCCGGTAAAGCACACTATGTCGAGGCCCATGGCCTGCATATCGACACGCGCCGTACCGGCAGACTGCGAGGCATCGACGATCACCAGCGCACCGGCCGCATGGGCGATGGCCGCCACACGCACAATGTCGACAGCGTTGCCGGTCACGTTGGAGGCGTGCGTCACAACCACGGCACTCGTACCGGGCGTGACTAGCCGCTCGAGCTCGTCGTAGTCGAGCACACCGTTTGCGTCACAGCTCGCATGCTCAACGGTCACACCCCGCTCCGCTGCCAGGCGGTTGAGCGGACGCAGCACGGAGTTATGCTCGAGCACCGTGGTGACCACGCGGTCGCCGGGGCGCACCACGCCACAGATGGCGGTGTTGAGCGCCGCCGTAGAGTTGGGCGTAAAGCACACATGGTCCGCCCTCGGGCAACCCAAAAGGCGCGCGAGCTTGGCACGGCAACCGTGAATGGTACGAGCGGCGTCGAGGGCACCCGACGTGGCGCCGCGCCCGGCATTGCCGAGCGAGCACATCGCTTGCGTCACGGCATCGATGACCGCCTGCGGCTTGTGCATGGTCGTCGCCGCGTTATCCAGGTAGATCATCGCACGACCTCCCACATGTCGATCACCGTAAAGCCCTCGGTGGGAACGCCCGCCGCGGCGAGTTCGCCGCGCAGCAGTTCCTCATCGGCAGGCAACGCCTTCCACGCCAAACCGCAGCCGGCAGCGACCTCCCCGGGCACGGGAATCGTCCGCCCGGGAAGACCGCGCTCGATGCACAGGGATTCACAACCCATGGCGGCCGCCGTGGTAGGAAACGTGATGACAAGCGCCGGGCGCTTCTCCCTCATGGCAACTCCAACCAATACGCTACGGGCGCACGACGCGCACGGCCTGCTCCATCTTCTCCACGATCACGTACATGTTGGTGACCTCGCCCACCGCAAGCTGGTCTTTAATGCCATAGTGGTCGAGGCAGGTGCCGCAGGTGAGAATCTCGACACCCTGCTCCGCCAGGCCCTTCAGGTCGTCGAGCACCGGCGAACCCTCGACGGTGAGCTTGGCACCGCCGTTGTAGAACAGCATGGTCGCGGGCAGTTCCTCCTGCTGCGTCACGGCAAAGATAAACGCCTTCATGAGCTTGTGGCCCAGCTCGTCGTCGCCACGGCCCATGCAGTCGGTGTAGACGGAAATGACGAGCTTGCCCTTGCCGGCGCTGGCATCACAGAAGGCAGCGCCATCCTGCTCGGGATCGGCCACGGCAACGGCGCCAGAGGTCGCCACGGTCACGTGCCACTCGGCGTCAGAAACCTTCTCGACCAAGGCCGTGCAGCCCTTCTCCTGCGCCATCTTGGAGATGTTCTTGACGGCGGTCTCGTTATCGACCGAGGTCACGACTGTGCCCTCGCCATCGAGCTGCTTCAGGGCTTTGAGCGTCTTGACGACGGGCAGCGGGCAGGCATCGCCCATGGCATTGACTTCAATTTTGGTAGACATAGTTTTTCCTTTCAAAAGGGACCGCCCAGAACAGTAGGCGGTCGCATAAACGGTTTTCCTTAATGCACAACGCGAACGGCAGGACCGCCCGGCACCGGCTCGCACACGCGGCCGATCGTAGCGGCAACGCGCCCCTCGGCATGTAAACGACGCGCAAGCTCATCCGCATCCGCCGCGGGCGCCGCAATAAGCAAACCGCCCGAAGTCTGCGGATCGTACAGCGCATCCAGCATGCCCGGCTCCAGGTCATCGTCGGCAGCTACACGCGGGCCAAAGAAGTCCTGGTTGCGGTAGGAGCCCGCGGGGATAATGCCCAGACGCGCCATGTCGAGCACCTGGTCAAAGAGCGGCACCGCCCCCGACGCGAGCTCGATTTGCACGCCCGAGCCCTCGGCCATCTCGCACGCATGCCCGATCAGACCAAAGCCCGTAATGTCGGTGCAGCCGTGAAGCTCAAGTCCCTCGGCCAGACGAATCGGAGCCTCGTTGAGGGTGCGCATCGAGTCAAACATGGCTGCGGCCTCGTCCTGCTCGATGAGCTCGCCCTTAATGGCCGTGGTGATAATGCCCGAGCCGATCGCCTTGGTCAGCAGCAGAACATCGCCCACGCGTGCGCCGCTGTTGGCGAGCATGCGGTCGAGCGCGACAAAACCACTCACGGACAGGCCGTACTTGGGCTCGTCGTCGTTGATGGTATGGCCGCCCGCGATGGAGCAACCCGCCTCGACGCACTTGTCGGCGCCGCCCGCCAGAATCTGGCCGGCGACCTCGATGCCCAGGCAGCTCGGGATGCACAGCAAGTTCATGGCATGGCTCGGCCGCCCGCCCATGGCGTAGATATCCGACAGCGAGTTGGCCGCGGCGATCTGGCCAAAGAGGAACGGGTCGTCGACCATCGGTGGGAAGAAGTCGATGGACTGCACGAGCCCCAGGTTCTCCCCTACGCGGAAGACGCTCGCATCGTCGGAGGTATCGAACCCTACGAGCAGGTTGTCGTTATGCACATTGGGTAAATCGCCCAGGACCTGGGCGAGGGCTCCGGGAGCCAACTTAGCGGCTCAACCGCTCGCGGCCGTCATGGACGTGAGCCTAATCTGATCGTCAGCCATCGATACCTCCTCTCATCGGTCAATCATTTTCTCCCAGTATACGCATGAATGCGAGCCTGCGGCGGATGCATTAATTGAGCGCCTGTGCGCGAATCGCCGCGCCAATCGCTCCGGCAAAGCGAGCCTGGGGCGAGGTGGTCACCGGCGACCCCAGTAGCTCGCCCAACCGCTCCACCACGAATGCGTTCTCGCACAGGCCTCCCGTCAGGTAGTACGGGGCGCCCGCCGCCTGCCCAGCCATGGTCGCCACGCGCGAGACCACGCTGTCGATCACGCCACGCGCAATGTTCTCGCGCGGCTCACCGCGACCGATCAGGCTGATGACCTCGCTTTCGGCAAACACCGTGCACATGCTGCTGATCTTGGTGGGTTCGCCGGAACGCGCAAGGTCGGCCATCTGCTGTTGGGAAATACCCAGACGGTCGGCCATGATCTCCAAAAAGCGCCCCGTGCCGGCAGCGCACTTGTCGTTCATGGCAAATTTGGCCACGCGACCGCCCTTGATCTGAATGACCTTGGTGTCCTGACCGCCCACGTCGATCACGGTGCCGTGGTCGCCAAACAGGCGCACAGCACCGGTACCGTGGCAGGTAATCTCAGTCACGACCTTATGCGCATAGGGCACGGCGACACGACCGTAGCCGGTCGCGATCACGCGCACGTCGTCGGCAGCCACGTCATAGCCGGCCGCGGCAAGCTCGCCGCGCAGACGCTCCGCCGCATCGACCGAGGAGAACCCGGTTGGCTGCACGCACGTCCACGCCACCGAACCCCCTCCATCGACCACAGCAGCCTTAGCCGCCGTAGACCCGATATCGATCCCGATCCCTATCATGGCTCTCTCCCAATCTAAACATCAAAGGTAGCGGCGCGTTCAGGCGCCTTAGCTCTAGGTTTCTCAGGTGCCGGAGATTGACCCGAAAGAGGAGCGCAGCGTACATTGGGTACGCAAGCGACGGTTTGAGGAGCAAGATCCGGTGCCTGAGGAAGCTAGAGGGTTTCGATGAAGGCGGCGATGCGGGTCTCGATCTGTCCCATGTCGCCGTTGCTGTAGTCGGTCTCGATCTTCATGTACGGAATGCCCGCACCCTCGACAGTCTCCTGCATGCGCGCACTCTCCACGTTAAAGGTGTGGCACGCCTGGAGCACGCTCTCCACTACGCCATCGACGTGATACTTCTCGCACATGGCCAGCGTGTTTTCCATACGACCGTCGTTGGGCGTCATGACCGAGCAGTTAATGTCCAGGTAGCGGTCGGCGATGGCGCGCAAGATGTCGGGAGCCTCCGGGTCGATCATCATGGCCGCCGTGCGCTCGCCCGAGCAGTCGTCCATGCACACGACCACACCACCGTTGGACTCGATGGTGCGACCGATCTTGTTGATCACGCCGCCCACCGGGCAGCCGGTGATCAGAATGCGCTTGGCATCCGCCGCAACCGGGCGCTCGCTCGCGTCGTAGGCCTCGCGCAGCTTGACAACCTTTTGCTCCAGCTGCTACGTATAGGCCTCGATATCAAAGCTAAACGTACCGGCAAACATGGTGCTCATCAGGTCGACGCCGCTCATGGCCGCCGGCTGGTTGGCCTGCAGCGCAAACATCTCGAGCTGGGCCGCACGCAAGCGGTTGCGACGACGGACGGCAGCGCGCAGATCATCGTCGGTAATCGTGATGCCGTAGAAGTTCTCGAGCTCCTCCTTGAGCAGACGGCACTCCTCGTACCAGCCCTCGCGCTCGTAGGCTCGATCGCGGCCCTGCGGAAGATGCAGAATGTGCGTGCGCTTGAGCTCGTTGAGCAGCTCGTACATCTTCTTCTTGCCGTCGCAGGTGGTCTCACCGATGATCATGTCGCTAAAGTACGTAAACGGGCACTTTTGCGAATAGGCAAAACCATACGTAGACTTGATGAGCGGGCACAGGTTTGCCGGCAGCACCTTCTCGGCCTCGGGAATCACCTCGTCGGACGTGCCGCACAGCGCCACGCTCGCAGCCCCCGCGGCATCGATAATCTCGAGCGGCGTGTAGCTGCACAGAAAACCGACCAGGCGATTACCCGCCTGCCTATAATCCTTGACGCGAATAAACGCCGCCTTGCGTTGCTCGTTGAACTCCTCAAACGTGGACGGCAACGGCTGCTCAATATTTTCCGACATATAACTCCTTAACAAACCTTTTAACCAACCAAGGAAACGGCTTTCCCAGGTGCCCGAGGTTGCCGTGAAAGAGGAGCGCCGCGTACTTTGGTATGCAAGCGATGGTTTGAACGGCAAGATCGGGTGCTTGGGGAAGCCGCTGGACCGGATAGCCCTAAATGGTTTCCAAGAAAGCCTCAATCCTGGTTTGCAGTTGGCCTGCATCCTCGCCGGCGTAGTCGGTCGTGATGTGCATAAACGGGATGCCGGCCTCTTCGGCGGCCTTCTCCACGGCAAACGACTCCATCTCGTAGAGCGTGCAGAACTGCAAGGCCACGTCGACGATGCCGTCGGCATGCAGGTCCTTGGCCATCTGGACAATGTCCTTCATACGCTGGTCGTTGGGCGTAAAGACGGCGCAGTTGATCTTAAAGTAGCGCTCGGCGATGGCGTCGAGCATCTCGTCAACCGTCTCACCGGACTCGTCGACCAGGTCCTTGTAGTAGCGCGAGCCCGTGCAGGACTCCTCGCCCACCACGACGCCGCCGGCCTTCTCGATGAGGTTGAACAGCTTCCAGTTGGGCACGGCCATGGGCGTACCGGTGTACAGGATGCGCTTGGTGCCCTTGGGCGCCACACCCTCGCCGGCCTCAACGCGCTGCTCGCACTCAGCCGCCATTTCGTTGATGGCGCCGGTCAGACGCGGCGTGTCATCCATAAAGGCGGCCTGAACGGTCAGCAGGCTGTCGAGACCGCTGATGGGCGCCGGATCGGCAGCGCGGGTCGCAGCCAGACGCTGCAGGGCGCGACGCTTCTCGTTGACGGCGTGGATGGCAGCCTTCAGGCGCTCAGGCGTAATCGTGACGCCGCACTCTTCCTCGATCTTGGCGGCAAGCTTTTTAACCTCGGCCTTCCAGGTCACGAGCGTCGACTCGTCGTGCACGTTGGGAATATCCATGACGTACATGTTCTTTTGCGTGGCAAAGAACTCGTAGGCCTTCTTCTTGCCATCGCAGGTGTTCTCGCCTACCACCAAGTCACTCGACTCAATGTAGGGGCAGACCTCGCCCAGCTTAAAGCCGGCAAAGCTCTTGATGAGCGGGCAGGTGTTGCGCGGCAGATGCTCCTCGACCTTGTCGGTCGCCCAGTCGGCACCCGAGCACAGACCAACGGGAATGCCGTCACAGGCAAGTACGATCTCCTCGGGCACGTACACACAGAACGAACCGACGATCTTGGTGGCCTCGCCGGCCTCCTTCTTGTCGAGCATCTCCTTAATACGGCCGCTGTGGATGTTGGTGGCGACAAAATCCAGGTAGGACGTGGACTTGGGGCGATTGTTCTGCGTCAGGAACATGTCGCCGTACATCTGGCCCACAGCGCCCAGCAGCATGTCGTGGTCGGCAAGATTCATGCCGAGGCTCTCCCACATCGGATGGAAATCAAATTCTTCAGCCATGACGGTTCCCCTCTCGAACCAAAAATGAATAGCTACGGTATTTCTGCACGGTGGGTGGCGAAAACCCAGCCGTGCTCAAACCCGGAATTTTGGGGAACCCGCTTTGCGGTCGATTATTTAGTTGTGCGTCGTCTCTCCCGGAGCCGTGAACATACCTGCTCATATGCGGCTCCGAGCCATATACAGGGCGCGCGCGGCAACGCGACGCGAATATGTCTTCTGCAGCATCGGCGCGCCCTCCTTTTCTCGTCGAAGGTAACTATATCAACGGTTGTCGTCAAGACGAACACCGTCGACACGCGTACGACAACGTTGGGATGTGAGCATCTCGCTGTCTGATAATTAATTATCAGACTGATAAGGTTTAGTCATGTAGAAATCGGCGAACGGCGAAGTGAAAACAAAGCGGTCGAGGACTACCTCCTCGACCGCATCGCACCCGCATTATCGGCAAACGAGATGAATCCTGCTGGCATCAAAATGCATGCGCAGCGTCTCGCCTGCTTGCGGCAGCTCGTCGACAGGCATGCCCACCTTGTTGACCTTCCACTGCAGACGCGTGGGCGCATCAGCACGCGGCACGTCCAGCAGCACCAGCCGCTCAAAGCGCGAATCGCTCACACGGGCCACGTGCAAATCGTAGCTGTTGCGACCGCGCTCCGCGCGATTGTCAACATGGAAGTAGCTCGCACGAATACCGAGGTACGTCACGTTATCGGGAACCTCATGGCCCACGTTAAAGGTCATGCCCCAGTCCAGGGCTTCAACTTCCTGAGACCCGATCTTGCGCGCCCGGCTTGTGTTCTTGCAGCCCGTCAGGCGCAGCGCCGCCAGCGTCTGCGGACGGCGGACCACGTCCTCGATGGAGCCGATCTCCTCAACATGCCCGTCGTGCATCACGCAGATGCGCTGGCACAGGCGGCACGCTTCGTCGATGTCGTGGCTCACGTAGAGCACGGTGCGGTTGCATACATCGAACAGGTCGAGCATGTTTTGCTCAAGCGCGCTCTTGAGATACGCATCGAGCGCGCTCATGGGCTCGTCGAACATAAAAATGCCCGGATGCGCCGCCACCATACGGGCAAGCGCCACGCGTTGCTGCTGCCCGCCCGAGAGTCGCGCGGGGTAGCGGTCGGCAAAATCGGCTAGACCGAAAATGCCCAGATAGCGCTCGGCCAGCCTTTTGCGCGCCACGGCGTCGCCCGCATCCTTTACACCGGCGCATACGTTATCGGCCACCGTCATGTTGGGAAAGAGCTGATAGTTTTGGAACAGCAGGGCGCATTTGCGCTCCTGGGGCGACAGGTTGATGCCCGCCGACGAGTCAAAAAAGGTCACACCGTTGACGACGATCTTGCCCTCGTCGGGCGTCTCCACGCCGGCAATGCAGCGCAGCGTACAGCTCTTGCCACAACCCGAGGCACCCAGCAGCGCCACGCGCTCCTCGCCAGCCTCGAGCTGAATGTCGAGAGTAAAGCCGGGATAGCGCTTTTTGATATCCAGAACGAGCGACATGGCTTATCGACCTCCCTTTGCGACCGTGTCATCGCGCATAAGCTCGGCCAACGCCTCGCGATCGATACGCAGCGCATCTCCGCCGACTGGGTCGAGCGAATCGGTCTGGCCGCCCAGCTGCTTGGCCTGCTTGCGCTCCGCGCGGGACAGGCCGCGCTCGCGATACTTTTGCGAATGCGCCGTGTACATGTTGATGAATAGGATGACCAGGAAACTGAACGCAATTACGACCACGACCCAAAAGAGGGCCACCGACGTGTTGCCGCCCATCCACTCAAAGTAGATGGCGATGGGGATGGTCTGGGTAATGCCGGCGTAGTTGCCCGCAAAGAACAGGGTGCAGCCAAACTCGCCCATGGCACGCGCGAAGGCGAGCACCGTGCCGGCGGCAATCGAGGGCCAGCCGAGCGGCATCATAAGCTTGGTGAAGATGCGTCGCTCGGACCAGCCCAGCGTGCGCGCCGCATCGAGCATCTGCGTGTCGAGGCTCTCGAAGGCTCCGAGCGCCGTGCGGTAGACCAGCGGAAACGATACAACGACGGCCGAAATGACCGCCGCGGGCCAGGTAAAGACGATCGAGATGCCGTGCGCGATGAGCCACCGGCCCACCCCGGTCGAGCGGCCAAACAGCATGAGGAGCAAAAAGCCGCAGACCGTGGGCGGCAGCACCATAGGAATCGTAAAGACCGAATCGAGCAGGCCCTTGATGCGACTCGAGGTACCCATAGTCTTCCACGCGGCAAACAGGCCCAGTGCAAAGGCAATCACTAGGGCGAGGCCGCTCGTTTTGATAGACACCCAAAACGGGCGATAGTCGATGTCGCCCAAAAAGGAAGTCAGAGAGGTCAAGGGCCCCTGCTCATCCCGCAACACGACAGACGATGCCTCTACCATTTGAGCGCTATCAAGCCAACGCGCGCCGCCCTTGGCATCACCCGAGGCCGATGCAATCACCACATAGCGGTCCCCATCCGCACCGCGCTCGTCAAAGCCATAGGTATACCCGCCGGCATCAAACGTTGTTTCCGCCGTGACATACCAAGGAAGATCCACGTCCCCTAGCTGCGCACCTCCCATACAGTTTGCGCTGTCGAGCTCACAGACGAGGGCCTTGAGACCCGATACGCACTCGTTGTTCTGCGGATCCAATCCATACCTCTCGATCGCCTTGGGCGATATCCACACCACAACGCGATCGGCAGCAGGCGCCACTACAAGGTCCACGTCCTCGTCAACGGGAAACCGGTAGCCCTCAGGCTGGCCCTCCATGGCACGAGCGGTCCCCTTGGCCAACCGCTCAAAACCCTCGATCCCATAGGAAAGCCCATGAGCAGTCGCAGCAACCTGGGCCCCGTCCTCAGCGTCCCCAGCAAACGCAAATCCCGGCACCCAGCAAAGCGCGAAGGTCAAAGCACAGGCGACAAGCATGCGGAATCTATTAAGCACGAAAAGCTCCAAGCGAATACAAGGACGGAGTGAAACACAAAACGATGGAATTATCGCGCCAAGCCGCACTACGCGGAAAGCTCAAAGCCGTACTTAGCCCAAATCTTCTGAGCCTTCTTGTTGGACAGGCAAAAGTCGATGAACGCCTTAGCCTCGTCGGCATGTTCGGAGCTCTCGGCAACGGCGCCCGGATACACGATGGGCTTGTGCGAGTCCTCGGGGCACACGAAGGCCTCCTCGATGCCGTTGTAGCGGTAGATGTCAGAGCTGTAGACAAAACCGGCAACGCAGTCGCCTGTGGACACATAGGCGGCGGCGGTACCAACTTTGTCTGCCAGCGCGACCTTGTCGGCGATCTCGGGCGCATACTCGCCGTCGTCGCCCTCGGCGCCGGTATAGAGGCCCACAGAAGCCAGCGCCTGGTTGGCGTACTTGCCGGCGGGAACGGTCTTGGCGTCGCCAATGGCGATCTTGCCGTCCAGATTCGCGACGTCGGCGATGGCCTCGACCTTGGTGTCGGAGCCCTCGGCACGAATGATCACGAGGTCGTTGACGAACATATCCTCACGCGTGTCGGCATCGACGAGCTCGACGGTCTCAGCGTCATCCATGGTGCCCTTGGAAGCGGTGATGAGCACGTCGACCGTGGCACCGGCACGCATCTGCTCAACGAGGTCGCCAGACGCCTTAAACTGCGTGTCGGCAAACGTGGTACCGGTCTGCTCGGTGTAAAGCTCCTGAACCTCGGGCAAAGCCTTCTCGAGCGAGTTGGCGGCAAAGACCTGCAGCTCGACAGCTTTCTTGGAAGATGCCTTAGCAGAACCGGCATCGGAGCCGGTCGCCTCAGGCTCCTTGTTGCCGGAGCAGCCGGCAAGCCCAAGGCCGGCAGCGGCGACAGCAGAAAGCGAGACGAATCCGCGGCGAGAAACCATATCGAACATGTTCAACCCTTTCGGACCTTATGCCCGGGTACCCCACCGCGGGCTTTATTCTGTAATTAGATTATACTTCGGTGCGAATAATGATTATGAGAAATTATTCTCGTCTGAGAATATAGTTTCAGGCATGTCTACAGAATGTCGTCCCCTTGGGCGCAAATAAAAGGCGGAGCAGCCGTTCAGGTCGCTCCGCCGCAGGTAAATAGCTTAGTTGGTATGTCCGCCGCCCGCTGTCATCTGAGCCGCATGCTCCAGCTGGTCCGCTATGGCCTCCCAGCTTTCGCGGGCGGCCTTCGTAGAACCGGGAAAGTTTACGACAAGTGTATGACCTCGTTGCATGCAAATAGCGCGCGAGAGCATGGCGCGGCGAGTCTTGGTCATCGAGTACGCACGGATCGCCTCGGCAATACCCGGCACGTCGCGATCGCAGACGGCACGCGTCGCCTCGGGCGTCACATCGCGCATCGAAAGCCCCGTGCCGCCGCAGGTAAGCACAACATTGGCGTGGCACTCATCGGCGGCTTCCACAATGGCATCACCGATCTCGCTGACGTCGTCGCGCACGACCACATGTGAGACGACCGTCCAGCCCTGCGCCTCGATAAGTTCCTCGAGTGCGGCTCCAGCCTCGTCCTGGGCAAGATTGCGCGTATCCGAGCACGTCACGATCGATATCTTCAGCTCCATAGTCTTCCTCCTATAGCACCGTTCCCTCGGGCAGGTCGACGCGAACAACGTCCACGACATCTCCCGCCTTGAGGTCGCACGGTCCTTCGTCAACACGCAACAGGCAGTTCGCACGTTGCATAGTTCCAAGCAGCGCCGAATTCTGCGTCTTGGCCTCGGTCACCAACAGCTCACCGGTCTCGGAGTCGCGCAAAACCGTGGCGCGATCGAAGAAGCGGCGATGCTGTCGCTTTTTCACGCCGTGCGTGAGCGTCGCCTGCTGCACGGGACGCGCCCCCTCGGCAAAACCGCGCATCTTGCGAATCGCCGGACGCGCGAGCATCTCAAAGCCCACATACGCCGCCGCGGGATTGCCCGAAAGCCCCAGATACGGCTTGCCGCCGAGCAAGCCAAACGTGATGGCCTTGCCCGGACGCATCGAGATGCGATCGAACAGCACCTCGCCCTCGCGCCGGACGAGCGCCGTCACGTAGTCGTAGTCGCCTGCCGAGGCGCCACCGCTCGTAATGACAAAATCGCACTCCAGCACGGCGCGATGCACCAGCTCGGCAATCGTCTGCTCATCATCGGGCGCAATGCCGTAGAACACGGGCTCGGCTCCCGCATCGAGCGCTTCGGCCATTAACGCCGACGAGTTGGAGTCGCGAATCTGCCCGCGCGCCGGCACGTTGCTCGGTGCGACCAGTTCCGTGCCCAGCGAGATGATGCCCACACGCGGGGCAGCGTGCGCCTTCACGCTCGCGTATCCGGCGCTTGCCAGCAGACCCGCGCCCGCCGGAGCCACGACCTCGCCGGCGTGCATCACAACGTCGCCGGCATGGGCCTCCTCGGCGGCAGAGCGAACGTTCTCCCCTACCTTGGCAGGCGCCGAGAACCTCACACGCGAGCCCTCGTTGCCGTCGCCATCGAGCACGTCGACGATCTCGTATTTCACCACGGCATCGGCACCTTCGGGTACCGGCGCGCCCGTCATGATGCGGACCGTCTCACCCGCGCCGATTGCGCCCTCAAACACATGGCCCGCGGCCTCGTGTCCGATAACGTCGAGCGTCACCGGCGCCTCGCCAGATGCCTGCGCCAAGTCCGACGAGCGCACGGCATATCCGTCCATAGCGCTGTTGGCAAACGGCGAGATGTCGATATCGGCCACCGCGTCCTCGGCCAAGGGAAGACCGACGGCCTGCCACACGGGAATCTCGACAACTTCGGTGCGATTCACGTGCGACAAGACGATCGCCTGTGCGTCCTCCAACGGAATGAGTTTCTCAGCCATATGCACCTCTAGCATGCTGCGGCGCGCAACAAAAGCGCCGATTCTTTATGTTTATCTCAGTATAATCCCTCGCCGCCTGCTCAAGACCTGGCCCGCGGCCGCGAATACATCTGTCGGCCGCAAGCCGCGAAACAAAACCAAAACCAACCTGCCGGTTTGTCACGTATGGCACGTTCTATAATGCTCGTGTTGCAACCCAAAAGAGGAACGTATGGCTTTTACCGACAAACCCGAAAGCGCAAACGAGGCGCAGGATCATTCCCAGTCGCTCGACGACGGCGGCTTTTTCTCCCTTAATGACGTCATCATGGCAGGCAGACAACAGCTCACCCGCTCCGAGCATCTCTTGGCTGCCGACACTCGCCGCAACGCCCGCAACCTACTCGCGAGCGCCAAGTTGCTCGCGCTCGTCGTCATCGTCTCGCTCGCCATGGGCGTTGCCGCTTGGGCGTTTTTGGCCTCGCTGAATATCGCGACCGACTATCGCGAGCACCACGCGTGGGTCTACGCATTGCTCCCCGTTGTGGGCATTGCCACCGCATGGGTGTACAAAAACCACGGCCTTGCTGCCAAACGAGGCAACAACCTGGTCATCGACTCCGCTCTGGGCACACGCCTCATCCATATGCGCATGGCCGTCCTCACCTTCGTCTGCTCTACGCTCACGCACCTAACGGGTGGATCGGCCGGTCGCGAGGGAGCCGCGGTGCAGATTGGCGGCACCATCGCCAGCAACATCTCGAACCTCGCCCACCTCAAAAAGCATGACCACCACGACCTCATGCTCGCCGGCATCTCGTCGGCCTTTGGCGCCGTATTCGGTTCGCCCCTTGCTGGAGCTTTCTTTGGCATGGAGATGTGCTTTATCGGCAAGATCGACTACACCGCGGGCATCTACTGCCTGGTCGCCTCGTTTACCGGCTACTTTACGTCGCTTGCCTTGGGAACCGAGTACGAGGCGAATGTCATCGCCAGCGTTCCCAACATGACACCACGGACGGTTGTCATCGTTGTTATCAGCGCCATTATCTTCGGCCTGACGGCACGCCTCTTTGCCTGGTCGGTTCGAACCGTCAAAAGCCTGTACAGTCGCTTTATCACCAATTACCTCGTCCGCGCACTCATAGGCGCACTCGTGGTTTTGGCCGCCTATGCCCTCCTCGACGCCTGGAACTACGCCGGCCTTTCCACGTGGCTTTCCGGCGCCGGATTTGCAGGCAACACCACCCTGGCGGACGCAGCCATCAAGTTGGTCGTCACAGCGCTTACCCTGGGCGCGGGCTTCCAAGGCGGCGAGGTCACGCCCCTGTTTGGCATCGGTGCGGCACTCGGTGGCTGGATCGGTTGGCTTACCGGGCTTGACCCCAGTTTTCTGGCGGCTCTCGGCATGCTCGGCGTGTTCTGCGCCGGCCTCAACGTGCCCATCACCACCTGCATGATGGCCATCGACCTGTTCCACGGCACGGCCGCCGGGTTCTTTGTCATCGTGGCCTTTATCAGCTACCTAACCGGCGGACACCGCGGCGTGTACCCCGCCCAGCGCATCATCTCACCCAAGCGCCGTTCGCTTATTGTGGATGAGGGCGGTACGGTAGCGGATGCTATCGAGCGCCACAACGACCTGATAGAGTAGATGTAATAATCGCCGTGCAGCCACAATCGGGGCAACGTAACCCGAGCGCGACCGCACCGTCATGTCACACGCCGGGAGTCGCCCCATGCACGCAACTGATTTTGGTCGCACGCTCATCATCGCCAACCCAGCCGCCCAGTCGGGTGCGGCACGCGAAGTTGCCGAGCGCCTACAACGCTTTTTGGACATGACTGCACGCGCATCCCAGTTTGACCTGGTGTTGACCGAGCGTATGGGACACGCCAAGGAGCTGGCCGCACAGGCTCAGGGCTATCGCACCGTTATCGCACTCGGCGGCGATGGCGTGATTCACGAGGTCGTCAACGGGCTTATGACGCAAAAGGAGGACGCCCGCCCCGCTCTTGCCGTCCTGCCCGTGGGCTCCGGCAACGATTTTGCCCAGACGCTCGGCATCGACGATTTCTCCGGCAAGGATTTTGGCGCGCTGCTCACCTGCGAGCTGCAGCGTCAGGATATCGGGCGCATTCGCTCGTGGAGCCCTTCGAGCGGCAGCGGCGAGGCTACCGTTGAGTACTACGACCAGACGCTCTCGGTCGGCATCGATGCTGCCATCGGCCTTAGCACCACCGAGCTGCGCAAAAAGACCGGCTTGACGGGCGCGCCGCTCTACACCTTCTCGGGACTTGAGCAGTTTGGCCTACGCTATCGCAACTATCCTATGACAGTCAGCTTTGACGGCGCGCCCACAGAGCGCGTGAGGGCGATCATCATGGCGATACAGCTGGGCCCCACGTATGGCTCGGGCTATCGCATCTGCCCCGATGCCGACCCCTGCGACGGCATACTCGACGTCTGCTACGCCTGCGGCCCCGTCCCCCGTGCGGTCGCCCTACCCATGTTCCTTTCGGCCAAGGACGGTCACCACACCAAGCTGCCGCCGGTACGCATGCGCCGCTGCCGCCATGCCGAGTTCACCTTTGAGGAGCCCGACTACCCCATCCAGGCCGACGGCGAGCCCGTTGTCGCCTCGCGCATCGAGGTCGACATCCTCGCCGGCGCCCTCGAGGTCTGGAACCCAACCCGCTAACCCCACCTAAGTTGCGGTGAAATAGGGACTGTTTATGCAGCTAAAGCCGCAAAACAGTCCCTATTTCACCGCAACTTATTGATAAGATCATTCCTCCCCGCCCGGCTTGCGACGGTTGGCCTTTTTAATGGCGTTGAAGTGCTTGTCATTGAGCCTGCGCTGGCGAGAGCGCTGAGGCACCTTGGTCTTTACGCGTCGGCGCGGCGGACGGCCACGACGTTCAAGCTCTGCACGCAGCTTACGCAGACAGCAGATACGGTTCTGGAACTGGCTGCGGCTCTCGCGCGCCGTCACGGTAATTCCCGAAGGGATATGTTTCATGCGCACCGCCGAATCCGTCGTGTTGACGCCTTGTCCGCCCGGACCAGTCGCGCGAAACACCTGCACCTCGCAATCGCGCGCCAACTCCTCGGCCGACATCTCGGCATAGCGCGCATACTCGCGCCATCCCATCTTGTTCTCGTCCATATCAACACCTCCCCTCATACAAAAAATGTGACAAAGGGAAAGCCCTTTGTCACATCGCATACCAATCGCTTGTGTTGCGCGCTTAGGCGAAGGTGATCTCGCCGGTCTCGCAGTCCATATCGGCAATACGGGCCAGGCTCTCGACGCGGAAGCCGCGCTCGCGGAGCTTATCGCCGCCGCCCTGGAAGCCCTTCTCCACTGCAATGCCAATACCGGACACCTCGGCACCCGCAGCCTCGCAGATCTTGATAAGGCCCTCGAGCGCGCAGCCATTGGCCAAGAAGTCGTCGATGATCAGGACCTTGTCGCCCTCAGACAGGAACCGCTTGCCAACGATGACCGGGTACTCCTTCTGCTTGGTAAAGGAGTAGATGGTCGTGGCATACTGCTCGCCGTCTAGGTTGATGGACTGTGCCTTCTTGGCAAAGACCACCGGCACGCCGCCAAAATGCTGAGCCGCGATGCAAGCCATGCCAATACCCGAAGCCTCGATCGTCAGGATCTTGTTGATCTCGACACCCTCGAACAGACGGGCCCACTCGGCACCCATGTGGTCAAATAACTCAACGTCGCACTGGTGGTTGAGGAAGGCATCAACCTTAAGGACGTTACCGGCCTTTACGATGCCGTCATGGCGAATACGATCCTCAAGCTCCTGCATGGCGCAACCCCTTCTCGCGGCAACGATACCGCGCGATTAATAAACGTTGTTCGATAGTCTACCACGGACCGACCCCCGCCCGTCCCACAAGCCGCATCGCACTATAAAGCCGCAAGACCAGTAGATGGGCCGATTCGTGGCAAGCCTGCCTCCACAAGCTAATGGCGGGCGCGCATCCTCACCAAACGCACCATGGCGAGCGCAAAGCCCACGGCTGCCACGGCCATCAACACATAGAACACCGAACGAAAACCAAACAGGAACACATCCGGACGGCCTGCAACAAAACTGGTCACGGCCTCACTCATCGCCACGCTCATCTGCCCATATAGGATATGCGATGCCGCCGTAATGCCAACTGCCATACCCGCGTAGCGCGCCAAACTGCCCAAGCTGCCCGCAAAGCCGAGTGCTTCGCGCGGAGACGAGCCCATATACAGCGAGTTATTGGGGCTCTGGAAAATCGACGTACCGCACGACATAAACGCGACGCAGCACACGATCACAGGGATAGAAGAGTGCTCGTCGAGCGTGCTTACCGCAAAAAGACCGCATACGTACACGCCCAGGCCGACTGCCGTGGGGCCCTCGCAGCCAACACGGTCCGAAACCGTACCCGAAAGCGGGCCGATAAAGGCATTCACCATCGGCAGCGCCAAAAAGAGTAGTCCAGAGATGTCAGAACCAAAGCCGTGGGCGTCCTGAAAATAGAACGGCAGAATAAACTCGGATGCGCCAATGCCAACGAACACGATGAGCATGCAGACAAGGTTGATGGTGAAGGCCGAATTTGCAAAACAGCGGCGAGCAGCCTCGGCAAGGGGCATGGGGCGTTCGCCAGCCTCTGGCCTAACATGCGGCAGTGTGTAGAGTCCCACGATAAACGAGATCACGCCAATGGGCAGGTTGATGAGGAAGATGCTCTCCCAGGGAAAGCTTGCCACCAGCATGCCGCCGAGCACGGGGCCACACATCATGCCGAGGGCCACGAAGGTCGCGAGAATACCCATGGCACGGCCTCGTTCGCGCGCCGGAAACGACTCGGTGATGATACCCATGTTGTTAGCCATGGCCGCCGCGCAACCGACGCCCTGAACAATGCGTGCCAGGATAAGAACTTCGAGCGAGGCCGAAAGGCCGCACAGCAGCGAACCGACCGAAAAGACGATGACGCCCAGCTGGAACACATTCACCTTGCCGCGCACGTCGCCCAGACGGCCAAACGGCAACATAGCCACGCAAGTCGCAAGCAGATACACCGAGCTTACCAGCTGAATGCGATCGAGGCCCACGCCCAGCTCCTTTTGCATCACGGGCAGCGCCACGGTCACGACGGTCGAATCCAGACACACCATAAACGTCATGATGAGCACGGTAAACAGAATCGCCCATTTGTTTTTGCCATGGGTGTCGCCCTCTAGAGCAATGTGCTCGCGGCGCAGCTGCTCTGCAGTTTTCTCCATATCCATCCTTTCGAGTGGCCTAACGCAAAAAACGGGGCCCCGATCGCCTACAAACAGTCGCGATTGGGGCCCCGCCTACGGAATCGGAACGAAAGGTCGCCGAAGCTTTCTGCCAGCATCGGCGCCTTGTGCGAACGCTAGCCTAGCACTGCTCGAGCGCCTGCTCAAGGTCGGCAATCAGATCGGCCGTGTCCTCGAGGCCGCACGACAGGCGCACCATGTCGGCGGAGATGCCACAGGCGATGAGCTCCTCATCGTTCATCTGGCGGTGCGTAGCGTTAGCGGGATGCAGGCAGCAGGTGCGGGCGTCGGCCACGTGCGTGGCGATCTGGGCGAGCTTGAGGCTCTTCATAAAGGTCTCGGCCGCCGCGCGACCACCGTTAAAGCCAAAGCTCACAACGCCGCAGGTACCGTTGGGCATGTACTTCTGAGCGATGTCATAGTACTTATCGCCCTCCAGGCCCGGATAGCTCACGAAGCGTACCTTGGGATGGCTCTGCAGGAACTTGGAAACGGCCAGGCCGTTCTCACAATGACGCGGCATGCGTACATGCAGGCTCTCGAGCGAGCTGTTCAGGAAGAAGGCCGCCTGCGGGTTCTGCATGGGGCCGAGGTCGCGCATGAGCTGCGCGGTGGCCTTGGTAATGAAGGCACCCTCGCGACCGAACTTCTCGGCATACGTCACGCCGTGGTAGCTCTCGTCGGGCGTGGTGAGACCCGGGAACTTATCCGCATGGGCCATCCAGTCAAACTGGCCGTGGTCAACGATCACGCCGCCCAGGTAGGCAGCATGTCCATCCATGTACTTGGTGGTGGAGTGCGTAACGATGTCGGCGCCCCACTCAAAGGGACGGCACATCACGGGCGTCGGGAAGGTGTTGTCGACCATCAGCGGCACGCCGTGGTCATGCGCGGCCTTGGCAAAGCGCTCAATATCGAGCACGGCAAGGGCGGGGTTTGCGATCGTCTCGCCAAAGACGAGCTTGGTATTGGGCTCAAAGGCTGCCTCCAGCTCCTCATCGGTGCAGTCGGGGGCGACAAACGTGCAAGTCACGCCCATGCGGCCCATGGTGTGGGCGAGCAGGTTATACGTACCGCCGTAGATAGCAGAGCTCGCGACCACGTGATCACCGGCACCGGCCACGTTAAAGATCGCGAGGAAGTTCGCAGCCATGCCCGAACTCGTGAGCATCGCAGCGGTGCCGCCCTCCATCTCGCAGATCTTGGCGGCAACCAGATCGCACGTGGGATTCTGCAGACGGCTGTAGAAGTAGCCCGACTCCTCCAGGTCAAACAGCTTGCCCATGTGCTCGGACGTGTCGTATTTCCACGTGGTGGACTGGTAGATGGGCACCTGGCGCGGCTCCGCATCGCCCGGATGATAGCCGCCCTGAACGCACGTGGTACCGATAGTCTGCTCGCTCATATCCAACTCCCTTACTTGGGTTTTGTTTTTATTCGGTTCACGATACCGCTACCCCGCACCCCTCTCAACCCATCCCGCCGATAGGTTATGGGACAAATTAATCAGGTTTATTTGTCCTAAATCTTAAGAAAGTGTTCGATGGCGAAAAACAATGAGATATGCACTGCGGTCTCGATAAGCGAATGCGCCGGCAAGGGTACCATAGGCGGGTACACCATGAACAAGGAGACAACGATGAAGCAGATCGATACCACCCAGCTCAACACTGCCGCCTGCCAGGCTCAGGCTGCCGAGTACCACGCCCGCGGCTTTAACTGCGCCCAGGCTGTCGCTTGCACGCTCGCGCCCGCTGTGGGGCTCGACCCCCAGATCGCCTTTACCCTCACCGAGGGCTTTGGCGCCGGCATGGGCGGCATGACCGAGAC